>DASTWV010000042.1 GCA_035765775.1 Actinomycetota bacterium
CCCGGGAGGGGACCTCAAGGTGGATTTCGGACGGACCTCAGACGGTTGGGCAGATCTGCTGGCCACCGCTGGGCAGTTTTCGTGGCCGCCAGCGGGCAGGTTCGTGGCCGTCTACGGGCAGTTTTTCATGGCCGCTAACAAGTGGCGAAGAGGGGATCGCCGGGGCGACAACCCCGGCCTTCGTTGAGCGGTTCCCGTGCTGGCGTCCCAGAGGTAGCCGACGAGGGATCGCCGGGGCGACAACCCCGGCCTTCGTTGAGCGGCCACAACCAGAAGCAAGGTTTGGAACACTAAGGGGATCGCCGGGGCGACAACCCCGGCCTTCGTTGAGCGGCAATCCTCTGCACTCCCGTTCTGACGCCTCCTTTCGGATCGCCGGGGCGACAACCCCGGCCTTCGTTGAGCGCATCCAGATCCCGTGAGCGGGTAGCGTATGGAACCGTAGGGGATCGCCGGGGCGACAACCCCGGCCTTCGTTGAGCGGGTTCAACGCTCCTACCCTCAGATGCCCCCAAGGGGGATCGCCGGGGCGACAACCCCGGCCTTCGTTGAGCGCACATAGCGTGCAGTAGGACTCAACGACCTTCGGGGGGATCGCCGGGGCGACAACCCCGGCCTTCGTTGAGCGGTCCGCAAGTTCCCCCGGGACAACGAGCAGCTCGGGATCGCCGGGGCGACGACCCCGGCCTTCGTTGAGCGTGGCCCCAGTGATGCTGTCACCCAGAGAACCTATGGGATCGCCGGGGCGACAACCCCGGCCTTCGTTGAGCGTTCAGCACCATCTCAACGATCTTGGTCTCGGTCGGGGAGGGATGGCCGGGGCGACAACCCCGGCCTTCGTTGAGCGAACGGTGTTGGGTCCTTTTCACTTCCGGTTTCACGGGATCGCCGGGGCGACAACCCCGGCCTTCGTTGAGCGCCTGGTGACCCGATGTGGAATTCCATCAGCGGATGCGGATCGCCGGGGCGACAACCCCGGCCTTCGTTGAGCGCTAGAGGAACCAACGATTCTTGACGACGTGCGTGGGGATCGCCGGGGCGACAACCCCGGCCTTCGTTGAGCGGGGGAAGCGCGGCCACGCGCACAGTGTGGGAGCCCGGGATCGCCGGGGCGACAACCCCGGCCTTCGTTGAGCGTCCTCCGCCTCGGCGATCGAGAACCGCCAGGTATCGTGGGATCGCCGGGGCGACAACCCCGGCCTTCGTTGAGCGAGTCAGGCCTTGACAATCCTTTCTCTTTTGGAGGTGGACGGATCGCCGGGGCGACAACCCCGGCCTTCGTTGAGCGGCCCGCCTGGCCCGGTGGCGGTGCGATACGCCGAGGGATCGCCGGGGCGACAACCCCGGCCTTCGTTGAGCGCTTTGCCTCGCTGGATGCGTGCCGAACGTGCTTAGCGCAAGGATCGCCGGGGCGACAACCCCGGCCTTCGTTGAGCGCGCATCGGCCCCCACACGATCATGGTCTCCCTGGAGGATCGCCGGGGCGACAACCCCGGCCTTCGTTGAGCGGGCCCAAAGACGGCCGGCGCCTGGGGTTCCGGGACGTCGCGGATCGCCGGGGCGACAACCCCGGCCTTCGTTGAGCGCTGCTCACCGATGACCCCTCCTTCGCCAGCTGATCGAGGGATCGCCGGGGCGACAACCCCGGCCTTCGTTGAGCGTTCGCCCGCAACGCCACGGACTGCATGCACCTGATCGGGGATCGCCGGGGCGACAACCCCGGCCTTCGTTGAGCGCCTCGTCCGCCTGTGCCTCAGCACGAGGATTGTGGGATCGCCGGGGCGACAACCCCGGCCTTCGTTGAGCGGGGATCAGGGAGACCGACACGCTCCAGTTCGCCCAGGGATCGCCGGGGCGACAACCCCGGCCTTCGTTGAGCGAACGGCCTTGCCTCGTGGGAGGGCGTGCGGCCCCGGAGGATCGCCGGGGCGACAACCCCGGCCTTCGTTGAGCGCTCCCGGCTGCGCATCTTCCCGGCCAAGCTGCGGGGGGATCGCCGGGGCGACAACCCCGGCCTTCGTTGAGCGCCGGTCGGCCGGTCCGAAGGCGACCCACTCGCCCTGCTGGATCGCCGGGGCGACAACCCCGGCCTTCGTTGAGCGTAACTAATCAACTTCATGTGAATACCTACTACCCTGGGGATCGCCGGGGCGACAACCCCGGCCTTCGTTGAGCGGTCTCAGTCCCAAGCCGACGCTGCAGCGAAAACGGGATCGCCGGGGCGACAACCCCGGCCTTCGTTGAGCGTTCGTCCCGACAGGCTGCCCCCGTCAGGCATGTGCAGGGGATCGCCGGGGCGACAACCCCGGCCTTCGTTGAGCGGTTTACGGATACCACATTTGCCCTTCCCCGCCACCGGATCGCCGGGGCGACAACCCCGGCCTTCGTTGAGCGCTCCTATTCAGCGACAGGAATTCCCTCCGCGCTTGGGATCGCCGGGGCGACAACCCCGGCCTTCGTTGAGCGCCGCACCCCGAACGTGAATTCGACGGCATGCCCCCGCGGATCGCCGGGGCGACAACCCCGGCCTTCGTTGAGCGCGGGCCGGATGGGTCCTCTTCGTGGAGCTGAAAGCGGCGGATCGCCGGGGCGACAACCCCGGCCTTCGTTGAGCGCGGGGCAAGGGGACCGCCAGCACGAGCGCTGACCCTGGATCGCCGGGGCGACAACCCCGGCCTTCGTTGAGCGGACTCCGCCCAGGTCAGGGCCTACGGCTCCGCCCAGGGGATCGCCGGGGCGACAACCCCGGCCTAGGTTGAGCGTTCCGGACCTGCCGCCGATCTTCGACTCCAGGAATGTGGATCGCCGGGGCGACAACCCCGGCCTTCGTTGAGCGTCTGCTGCCGCAAGCGGGGGATGCGGCCTCAGTACCCGTGGATCGCCGGGGCGACAACCCCGGCCTTCGTTGAGCGTCGTGAAGGTAACTCCCCTATCTGAGCTAACGCTAAAGGATCGCCGGGGCGACAACCCCGGCCTTCGTTGAGCGATCGCTTGCAAGTTGAGGAGAAGAAGTGGAGTAGGGATCGCCGGGGCGACAACCCCGGCCTTCGTTGAGCGGCTCGTGCCTGCAAAACAAAGAACCCGCCTTGCAGGGATCGCCGGGGCGACAACCCCGGCCTTCGTTGAGCGGAGTGGGCGGGGCTCGGACCAGTCCGCATCCTGGCGGATCGCCGGGGCGACAACCCCGGCCTTCGTTGAGCGGCCGCCCGGCCCACGGCCGGAACGTCCACGACAGCCGGGATCGCCGGGGCGACAACCCCGGCCTTCGTTGAGCGACTTGGTGACGGCACTTCTTGAGAAGCCCTGCGGGTCCTGGATCGCCGGGGCGACAACCCCGGCCTTCGTTGAGCGCGAAGCACTCGGCCAGCGTCACCGGGGCCGAGGTCTGGGATCGCCGGGGCGACAACCCCGGCCTTCGTTGAGCGGGATTCGCGTATCCGAATTCGATCGCTCCGTCCGGGGGATCGCCGGGGCGACAACCCCGGCCTTCGTTGAGCGCTCGTGTGCCTCGGCGTCCGCCAGGCCGCCGGCTGGGCGCGGATCGCCGGGGCGACAACCCCGGCCTTCGTTGAGCGGACCACGCCCTCGAGCGCAAACTGGGCGCATCGCGGATCGCCGGGGCGACAACCCCGGCCTTCGTTGAGCGAGCTCTGCCGAGTTCGCCACTGTAATCTCCTGGCCGTGGATCGCCGGGGCGACAACCCTGGCCTTCGTTGAGCGCGGCTGCCCGAGAAGTCGATACCGCCGGCCCGCCTGGGGATCGCCGGGGCGACAACCCCGGCCTTCGTTGAGCGAGCTACCGGGCGGCGGCGGCTCCCAGGCGCGCAGGGGATCGCCGGGGCGACAACCCCGGCCTTCGTTGAGCGGCCACAAGCGTGATGGCGAAGATGGGGCAGCCCATGGATCGCCGGGGCGACAACCCCGGCCTTCGTTGAGCGGGCGATGGCGCCGTGCTCCTCGTGCCGCAGCGTCGCTCCGGGGATCGCCGGGGCGACAACCCCGGCCTTCGTTGAGCGCTAAAACGCGGCGGAGGGATCGCCAAGCTTCGAGGGATCGCCGGGGCGACAACCCCGGCCTTCGTTGAGCGTGGTACAAGGCGACCGGGACCGAGACCCCCAGCGGCACGCTGGATCGCCGGGGCGACAACCCCGGCCTTCGTTGAGCGGCCATCCTCACGGGCGCCATCCTCACGGGCGCTCAGGATCGCCGGGGCGACAACCCCGGCCTTCGTTGAGCGCTGGCAGTCAACAGGAGTAACCCAGTCTCGTATTCCGGATCGCCGGGGCGACAACCCCGGCCTTCGTTGAGCGTTCATGGCGACAGAGAAGACCGCTGGAGGATCACCTCGGATCGCCGGGGCGACAACCCCGGCCTTCGTTGAGCGGGTGTTTCCCCGGAAGGATCCCCGCCACCGGGGATCGCCGGGGCGACAACCCCGGCCTTCGTTGAGCGGGTGTTTCCCCGATATCGGTTCCGATACTCTTCGTCGATCGCCGGGGCGACAACCCCGGCCTTCGTTGAGCGAAGGGCCTGGTCGACGCCCGCGTGATGCTGAACTAGGACTAGGCGGATCGCCGGGGCGACAACCCCCGGCCTCGTTGAGCGGTCCACCGGTCCTGTAGCCTTGCGCCTAAGTAAGGGGCCAGGATCGCCGGGGCGACAACCCCGGCCTTCGTTGAGCGGGTGTGCTGCGCCCGTGGATTCCCGGTCTGCCCAATGTCGGGGATCGCCGGGGCGACAACCCCGGCCTCGTTGAGCGCTTGGCTCGTACTACCGCCGCCTCACGCCGCCCCGTCCGGGGATCGCCGGGGCGACAACCCCGGCCTTCGTTGAGCGCCGTTCTCCCGGTGTCGACGCCGGTTGAAAACTGAGCACTTCTCGCCGGTCGAAATCTGCGCGGATCCGAGGTGATCCCCAGGTTTCGACAGACCCTCGCGTCGGTGACGCCGACGGAGGGAGGGAGGAGTGTACGGAGTGCACGACTGGGCAGAGGTCCACCGCCTCGCAGTGGCGGGCAAGACCACCACCGACATCGCCGAAGCCCTGGGCATGAGTCGCAACACGGTGACTCGGCTCAGGGCCCTGAGCAGCCCCCCGGCCTACGAGCGACCGTCGCCGGGGTCCCTGTTGGATCCCCACAAGGACACGATCGCGGCGCTGCTCGACGACGATGCGGAGGCACCCGCCACCGCGATCATCGAGCATCTCCGCCGCGACGGCTACCGCGGCGGCATCACGATCCTGAAGGGCTACCTCGCCACGGTGCGCCCGCAGTTCCTGGCGGCCAAGCACTACCAGCGCACGACCTACCTGCCGGGGGAGATCGGACAGTTCGACTGGTGGCACACCGGCCTGGCGGTGCCGGTGGGCAAAGGTCGGTGCCGGGAGGCCATGGGGCTGGTGGGCTCCCTGCCGCACTCGGCGGGTCACGCCGTGGTCTACACGTTCTCCCGCACCACGGCCGACTTCTGCACCGGCTTCGCCGGGTGTCTGTCCAGGCTGGGCGGGACACCGGACAAGGCGGTGTTCGACAACGACACCTCGATCGTGGCCTCCCGCACCGGGGGGAAGGTGCGGCTGCACTCTGAGGTGGATGCCCTCCTCGGCCACTTCGGCATCCAGGCAGTGGTGCTCCGGCCCCGCACCCCGGAATCCAAGGGTCAGGTGGAGCGGCTCATCTCCTACCTGCAGACCTCGTTCATCCCCTTGCGCAGCTTCGATGACCTGACCGACCTCCAGGCACAGTCCGATGCCTGGAACCTCGAGGTCGCCCAGCGCCGCCATCTGCGACGCCTGGGGGCAACCGTGGGGGAGGCCCTGGCCGTCGAGCGGAGCTTCCTGCACGCCCTCCCAGCCGAAGCCCCCGACCTCTACGCCCGCCTGGAGGTGCGGGTCTCCAAGGACAGCTTCGTGCGGGTGGCCGGGGCCGACTACTCGGTTCCTCCGGGCTACGCCGGGCGGCGGGTCTCGGTGCGGCTGTCGCTCTGGGAGGTGGTGGTGTTCTGCGACCACCAGCGCATCGCCGCCCACCGCCGCAGCTACGTGCCGGCCGACGTGGTGATCGATCCCGCCCATGCCCGAGCGCTCCGCTTGGCCAGGGAAGCCAAGGCCCGCCTGGAGAGAAGCGACGTCGAGATGCCCACGGTGGACCTCAGCGTCTACGACACCGTGGTGACGCCGTGACTGCGGCCTCCGAGGTGGCCTACCTGGCCCGGGCCATGAAGGCGCCCCGGATCCCCGACGCCGCCGCCAGCCTGGCCCGCCGAGCCCGGGAGGAGTCCTGGGACTACGAGGCCTACCTGGCAGCGGTGCTCTCCGAGGAGGTCGCCTCCCGGGACACCCACGGCGGCCAGAACCGAGTGAAGGCCGCCCGGTTCCCTCAGGTGAAGACCGTCGACGACTTCGACTTCTCCTTCCAGCGCTCGGTCAAGAAGGCCACCATCGCCCACCTGGCCCAGCTGGACTTCATCGCCGAGCGCAGCAACGTCGTGTTCCTGGGCCCACCCGGCACGGGCAAAACCCATCTGTCGATTGCTCTCGGGGTCCAGGCTGCCCGGCGGGGCTACCGGGTGGCCTTCGCCACCGCCCATGAGTGGGTGAACCGCCTCGGGGCCGCCAAGCGGGCGGGCCGGCTGGACGAGGAGCTCGAGCGGCTGCGCCGGGTGCCCCTTGTGATCTGCGACGAGGTGGGCTACATCCCCTTCGACCCCGAGGCGGCCTCGTTGTTCTTCGCTTTGATCAGCTCCCGCTACGAGCGGGCCTCCATGATCGTGAGCTCCAACAAGAACTTCTCGGCCTGGGCGGAGATCTTCGGGGATCCCGTCGCCGTCGCCGCCATGGCCGACCGACTCGTCCACCACGCCGAGGTGATCGTCCTACGAGGCGACAGCTACCGGCTCAAGGGCAAGGGAGAGGAGGTGACGGGGCCGCCCAAGGCCCACTGACGCGCGCAGATTTCGACCGGCGCCTGGCGCGCAGTTTTCGGCCGTCGTTGACATCCCGGCTGCGCCGGGAAGTGGACATGCCGGGGATCGCCGGGGCGACAACCCCGGCCTCCTTGAGCGGACGTTGCGTGCGAGTCCCTCGACGCCCTCTGGGCCGGCGGATGGCCGGGGCGACAACCCCGGCCTTCGTTGAGCGATCGACAACTGGACCGCCGACTACGCCGACAAGCTGGCCGGGATCGCCGGGGCGACAACCCCGGCCTTCGTTGAGCGGTGATGGTCAGCGTCTCGGTGATGGTCACCGAGACCGGAGGATCGCCGGGGCGACAACCCCGGCCTTCGTTGAGCAACCGACGTCGCCGTGGTGGCAGCGAGCTGGGATGCGGTGGCTCGCCGCCCCCCGCTCCACCAACCCGGTAGCCGGCTCCACCGCCCCGTCAAGGCCCTAGCCGGCGGGGATCGCCCGGGTGGGCTGGAGGGGCACGGCCCCGGCCCGCCGCAACTCCCGCCAGACGGCGACCGGGTGCCGTGAGAGCTGCATGGGGAGGCGGGAGATGATCAGTCGCCAGGCAGGAGAGGCTATGGTCAGCTCCTTCCCGAGTACACCAACACCCCAGCGGGAGTCCGGGCGATCCAGCGCACCGCTGGCACCAGGAACCAGCGGGCCGGGATCCACCCGATGGCCGCCACCGCCCCGCCCACCACGAGCCCGGCCAGGACATCGCCGGGATAGTGGACCCCGACGTACACCCTGGCCACCGCCATCGCCAGGGCGGCGACTCCGGCGGCGATCCCCAGGCGCCGGTCCACCAGCCAGAGGCCGGCGGCCACCGCTCCCATGACGCAGGCGTGGTCGCTGGGGAACGAGAAGTCGTGGGTGCGGGCGATGAGCACGTGGGCAGCCGGCATCGCCGTGTACGGGCGGGCCCGGCCGACCAGCTTGCCGATCACCTGGTTCAGGCCCAGCGCCACGACCGCCGAGAGTCCGGCCCACGCCACGCCCGCCATGCGGGCGAAGCCCTGCTCCTCGGTCTCCTCCCGGCGGACGATCAGCCAGGCGCCCAGGAGGAGGAGGAGGACCAGCAGCCCGACGCCGAACTTGGCGTAGGCCACGCCCATCGGATGCAGCCACTGCGTCCGGTCGGCGAGCGAGTTGAACCAGCGGTAGAGGGAGGCGTCCATAGGTTGCGGGGGACAGAGTAGCGGGCGTTCCATATGGCCCCGCTGAAGCCAGGCCGAGCCCACGGCGAGACGGCCTGCAACCCGATATCTCCGGGTGTCTGCACTGAACGTACGTCGTTTACCAGGGAATGACAAAGAACGAACGTATCGCATAGGTTGGGAAGAGGCGACTGCCGTGGTTGGGAACAGAGGATGGGGCAAGGAGTCGAGGTCGACATCTGTGCGACCTCCAACAGATCGATGAGAGCGGCCACCCGTGGGCTCCCACTGGGCAGACTCCTTGAGTGAAATGCCATGATCCGCCCGTGAGGTAGGCCGGAGGCCGGGCGAAAGCGGAGCCGGCGGCGGAGCGGCCAGCAGCGGAGCGGCTACAAAGGAGGAGCCCTTGACCCAGCCCCTGATCTATGCCGACCCCACCAGCCAGGCCCACGACGGCGGCGCCGACCACCCCGAGCGGCCTGAGCGGCTGCGGGCCTGCCTGGACGCCTGCGCCTCGGCGGGCTTCGCCGTCGAGGAATCCCTGCCCGCCGCCACCGACGAGCAGCTCGCCCGGGTCCACGACCCCATGTACGTCGCCCGGCTGCAGCGCTTCTGCGAGCGGGGCGGGGGGCGGATGGACCCCGACACCTATGTCACCGAGGCCTCGTTCGCCATCGCCCGGCGGGCGTCTGGGGCGGCCTGTGCCGCCGTGGACCGGGCGCTCAACGACGAGGGGGCAACGTTCTGCCTCGTGCGCCCGCCGGGCCACCACGCCACGCAGGCCCGGGGGATGGGGTTCTGCCTCCTGAACCACGTCGCCGTCGGCGCCGCGCACGCCATCGCGAGCGGGGCCCGACGGGTGGCGATCGTGGACTTCGACGTCCACCACGGCAACGGCACCCAGGACATCTTCTGGGACCGCTCCGACGTCGCCTACCTCTCCCTGCACCAGTTCCCCTGGTATCCCGGCACCGGGCTGCTGGAGGAGATCGGGGGCGGGGCGGGGGCGGGGGCGACGCTCAACATCCCGCTGCCGGCGGGCACGCCCGACGCCGTCTACCTCGCGGCCTTCCGGCGCATCGTGCTGCCCGCCCTGGACCGCTGGAAACCCGATCTCATCGCCGTGAGCGCGGGCTATGACGCCCACCACCGGGACCCGCTGGCGTCGATGCGCATGACCTCGGCGGGCTTCGGCACAATGACCTCGCTGCTGATGGCCGCCGCCGACCGGCTGTGCGCCGGGCGCATCCTGATGACCCTGGAGGGGGGGTACGATCTGAAGGCGCTGGGCTCGTCGTTGGTGGCGACGCTGCAGGCGATGGGCGACCCCACAGGCCACGCCGGCCACGCCGGCGAGGACGACGGTCCCCTCGACGGCCCACCGGAGTCGGTGGCGGCGCTGGAGCGGGCCGAGGCATTTCACCGGGCTCCCGCTGCGACATAGCCGAAATAGCCAAGCAATCGACGAGGAGCCGAAGGGGGACCGGAGCACCATGGTGAGTGGCGTGTCCCAGATCGCCCGCGGCGCGGTGCCCGCCCCCGCGCTCGACCTCGCCGCGGCTTTCGCCGCCCGGGGCATCCCCCTGTACCTGGTGGGGGGATGGGTGCGCGACTCGCTGCTGGGCAAGGCGTCGCCCGACCTCGACTTCGCCACGCCCGCCCCGCCCGAGGTCACCCGGGAGATCTTGGGCTCCTGGACGAAGGGCACGGTGTGGACCACGGGCATCGAGTTCGGCACGGTGGCCGCCCAGAAGCGGGGCGACCGGGTGGAGGTCACCACCTTCCGCACCGAGCGCTACGAGCCTGGCTCCCGGAACCCCACGGTGGCCTTCGCCACCGAGCTGGAGACCGACCTCTCCCGGCGCGACTTCACCATCAACGCCATGGCGATCGCGCTCCCCGGCATCGAGCTGGTGGACCCCTTCCGGGGCCTCGACGACCTCGCCCAGCGCCGGATCCGCACCCCGCTGTCGCCCGAGGTGGCCTTCGGGGACGACCCCCTGCGCATGCTGCGCGCGCTCCGATTCGCCTCCAGCCTCGACTTCGAGGTCGACGCCGACGTGCTGGCCGCCATCGGGACGATGCGGGGGCGGCTGGCGATCGTCTCCCGGGAACGGGTGCGGGACGAGTTCTCCAAGCTGATGCTGGGCCACAGCCCGTCGGCGGCGCTGCGCCTCGCCACCGAGGTGGGCCTGGCCGACGAGTTCATGCCCGAGCTCTCCCGCCTGCGCCTGGAGCAGGACCCGATCCACCGCCACAAGGACGTGTTCGCCCACACGCTGGCCGTCCTGGACAACGCCATCGCCCTGGAGTCCGAGGGCCCCGACCTGGTGCTGCGCCTGGCCGCCCTGTTTCACGACGTCGGCAAGCCCAAGACCCGGGCGATCACCGAGGAGGGGGTCACCTTCCACCACCACGAGGTGGTGGGGGCGGAGATGACCGAAGTCCGCATGCGCGAGCTGCGCTTCCCCGGCTCGGTCATCGCAGAGGTGCGCCAGCTGGTCTACCTGCACCTGCGCCTGCACACCTACCGCCTGGGCTGGACGGACAAGGCGGTGCGCCGCTACGTGCGCGACGCCGGGGCGCTGCTGGGCAAGCTCAACACCCTGGTGCGCTCGGACTGCACGACCCGCAATGAGCGCAAGGCCGCCCAGCTCTCCGCCCGGATGGACCAGCTGGAGGAGCGCATCCGGGAGCTGGCCGCCCGGGAGGAGCTCATGGCACTCCGGCCGGCGCTCGACGGAGTGCAGGTGATGGAGCATCTCGGCATCCGGCCTGGTCCGCGGGTGGGCCAGGCACTGGCCTTCCTGATGGAGATCCGGCTGGACGAGGGTGAGATTGGCGAGGAGGAGGCCTACCAGCGCCTCGACGGCTGGTGGGCGGAACAGGACCGGAAGGAGACCGCATGACCACGGTTCCGTCGCCCCCGGGCGACTGGTACGTGGCGCTCGCCCGCCACTTGGGCGACGCCTACCTCGGCTACGAGTTCACCAACGGCACCGCCCAGGAGGTGTCCTTCCTGGCCCAGACCCTCGACACGAAGCCGGGCGAGCGCCTGCTCGACGTCGGGTGCGGGCCGGGCCGGCATGCCATCGAGTTCGAGAAGCGGGGGCTGAAGGTGGTCGGCGTGGATATCGCCCCCACCTTCATCGCCATGGCCCATAAGCAGGCGGCGGCCTCCGGCGTGGCGCCGTCCTTCTTCGAGATGGACGCCCGTGAGATGCCCTTCGACAGCGAGTTCGACGTGGCGATCTCGTTGTGCCAAGGGGCATTCGGCCTCGGCCTGGCGGACCTGCAGATCCTCCGGGGCATGCGCAAAGCGCTGAAGCCGGGCGGCCGGATGGCCCTGGGAGCGGCCAACGTCTTCTACGTGCTGACCCACACGCCGCTGCTCGGGGCGCCGCTGTCCCCGCCTCCGGTGGGGACCGAGCCGGCAGCGGGCGATTTCGACGCGGTGAAGATGCTGTACCGGGCGCGGGTGGAGGGCATCGTGGGCGAAGGCGGGGCGCAGGGCACCTTCGACATCTGGAACTCGTGCTACACGCCGCGGGAGCTGGAGTGGATCGCCAATGGCGCCGGGCTGGACCCCGAGGCGGTGTTCGGCGTCTCGCCGGGCAACTACCACCGGGACCCACCCACCTTCGACGATCCCGAGTTGCTGCTGATCGCCCGCCGGCCATAACAACCGAGACCCACCAGCGAGTGTCACCGGTGAGGCAGCCGGGTTCACCCCTGGGCACCTCCTATGTGCTGGAGGAGGTGATCGGCCGGGGACCCAACGGGGAGGTCTGGAAGGCCGCCGGACGGGCCCCGGGCCTCCCGGCGGCCATCAAGGTGCTGTCCGCCGATTTGGCCGGGGATCCCGAGCTGGTCAGCCGCTTCCTTGCCGAGCGCTCCCTCGTGCTGGGGCTGCGCCACCCCAACCTGGTGCGGGTGCGCGACCTGGTGGCCGAGGGCGGGACCCTGGCGATCGTCATGGACCTCGTCCCGGGGGAGGACCTCCACGCGCTCCTCCGGCGCACCGGCCCGCTGGACCCACGGGCGGCCTGCGGGCTGCTGAGCGGGGTGGCCCGGGCACTCGCCACCGTCCACGCCGCCGGCCTGGTCCACGGCGACGTCAAGCCCACCAACGTTCTGGTGAACCTCCAGAGCACGCCCCCGGTGGCCCTGCTCACCGACGTGGGCATGGCCACCATCGCCCATGCCGGGCCGGGCACCGGACCGGGCACGTCGGAGTACACAGCGCCCGAGCTGGTGAGTGGCGCCCGGCCGACACCGGCGGCCGATCTGTACGCCTGCGGGGTGGTCCTGTACGAGGCCGTCACCGGACAGCCGCCCTTTCGGGGCGCGGACCCTGACCAGACCCGCCAGCGCCACGTCGAACAGGCCGCCACCCGGCCGGAGGGTCTGGCCGACGATATGTGGGAGGCCATTGCCAGCCTCCTCGCCAAGTGGCCGGGCAGCCGCCCGGGAGCCGAGGAGGCCGCACTCCATCTGACGTCCCTGGCCGGAGGGCTGGCACCCTCCCTGCCCGTGGCGTCGCCTGAAGCTGCCCCGGCCCCCGCGGTCGGCCCGCCGGCCCCGGCCCCCGCGGTCGGCCCGCCACCCGCTCCCGAGCGCCCCGGGGCCCGGGGGCGCCGCCTCCTCCCGCCGACGCTGGGTGCCGGCGCCATCCTGGCGGCAGTTGTGGCCGCCGCCGTGCTCCTCGGCCGGGGCGGGTCGGCGAGGCCGGCCACCTACCACTTCCCGGCCGAGACCTCGGGAGGGGTCAGCGTGCAGCGCACGTGGGCCCTGGCCCCGTCCGGCACGCTGACCGAGCAGCTGCAGATCACGAATGCCGGCACCACCACCACCACCGGGGCCAGCTACGACGAGGTCATCCCCAAATCCCTGGCCGCCACGGCTCGATCGGTCACCTTCAGCCCGCAGCCCCAGACGGTGGTGCGGGCCGATCCGGTCGTGCGCTACACGTTCGGTGGCCTCGCCCCCGGCGACTCCCGGGAGGTTGCCTTCACGGTCCACGTCGCCCGGCCCGGGACTCCCGAGCGGCGCCTCGCCAGCCTCGCCGGCGACCAGCGGGCCGCCGAGTCGGCGTACCGGGCATCGGGAGCGCCGCCCGTGGCCACGCTCGCCTCGCTGAGCGTCGTCCCGCCGTCGGTCACCATGCAGGTGGGCAAGTCGGCCACTCTTGCGGTCTCCGGCACCATGAGCGACGGGTCTCCGGCAGCAGCCGGACTGCTTCAGGGCGTCACCTGGACCGCGTCCGCCGCCGGTATCGGGGACGCGACGGGCACCGTGGTGCGGGCCACTGGCCCGGGCCGGGCCCACTTCACGGCGACGGTAGGGAGTGTACGCGCCGGTTTCGACCTGATCGTGACGGCCGCCAGCCCCACCCCGAAACCGGACCCGCCCCCGACCAGGCCCGGCCCAACCCCGAAACCGAGCCCGCCTTCGACGAAACCCAGCCCGCCGCCCTCGCCCGACCAGGCCTTCCCGGCGTGCGCCAAGCCGCCCAGCCCCCAACCGGGCCTGGTCACGGCCACGGTCAACGCCGTGTACCTGTTCCGGCTGTGCAACCCCAAGACCGGGTTCCGCCTCTACACCACCAGCGCGACCAAGATCGATCAGTACCTGGCCGCCGGCGACGCGCCCGAGGGGATCCTCGCCGTGCTCGCCAGCGTCGCCACCCCGACCGCGGTCCCGCTCTACGAACTGCAGGACGCCCAGGGGCGCCAGTACATCGCGACGAGCGCACAGCGCATCTCGCAACTGGCTGCCCAGGTGGGGGCGCAGGTGGTGGGGACCCTCGGTTACGCAGCGCCCAGCACCGGGGCCCCGGGCAGTTCGACCGTGCCGCTCTACGAGCTGGGCAGCACCATGTACGGGTCGATCTACACCCGGGAACCGGGCGAACGCAGCCAGCTCCTCGCCGCGGGGTGGAAGGACCTCGGCATCGTCTACTACGTCCCGTGAGCGGCTGGGCGGTCAAAGGCCGTTGAGCACCAACGATGTGCCTGGTGCGCTACCTCCGGGGAGGCTGCCCGTACCGCGCCATCGCCACTCCCCTTCTCGACACCCCCGGGCGGTGCCGGCCGGCACCGCTCTCCAGCGTGAGTATCGAACTCAGGCGATGGTCGGCCTATAGACCATTCGGGTTATAGCGGGGTTATAGTTTGCTCAGGTTAGTGGTGGAAACCGGTCCTGGTCTGGTCGTTGGGGGTATCGACCCGCTTGCCCAGCCGGTCGGTCACCCGCTTGAGGTCCGCCAGGAGGGCGCCGCCCAGATCCCGGCTGAAGTCGTCCCGCACCACGATGCGCAGCACCGCCACCTCCTCCAGGTCGGGCGGCATGTGGTAGGCGGGCACCAGCCAGCCGGCAACCCGGATGAGCTCGGAAATGTCGAAAACGGAGTAGGGAACCCCCTCCCGCAGGCGGAAGGCGAATGCCGGGATGCCCTCGCCCTGGGACACCAGCTCGAAGGGGCCGGCGGCGGCGATCTGCTCGGCCAGCCAGCGGGCGTTCTCCCGGCACGACAGCATCACCCGCCGGTACCCGTCGAACCCCAGATGCAGGAAGTTGTAGTACTGGGCCGCCACCTGGGCCCCCGGCCGGGAGAAGTTGAGGGCGAAGGTGGGCATCTCGCCGCCCAGGTAGTCCACCTTGAAGACCAACTCCTCGGGGAGGGCGGCCGCATCCCGCCACACCACCCACCCGACCCCGGGATACACCAGCCCGTACTTGTGGCCCGAGGTGTTGATCGACGCCACCCGGGGGATGGCGAAGTCCCACCGGAGGTCGGGATCGGCAAACGGGGCGACGAAGGCCCCCGAGGCCCCGTCCACGTGCACCGGGATGTCCCAGCCGTGTTGGGCCTGCACGGCGTCGAGTGCGGTGGCGATGTCGAGGACCGGCTCGTAGGCGCCGTCGTAGGTGGAGCCAAGGACGGCGACGACGCCGATGGTGTTCTCGTCGCAGTGGGCCACGGCGGCCTCCGCGGTCAGGTGGGTGGCGCCCGACGGCCCCCCGACCGGGACCAGACGGGCCTCCACGTCCCAGTAGCGGCAGAACTTCTCCCAGCACACCTGGACATTGGCACCCATCACCAGGTTCGGCTGGTCGATGGGCTGGTCCGCCGCCGCCCGGGCCTTCCGCCAGCGCCACTTGAGCGCCAGGCCGCCCAGCATGCAGGCCTCGCTGGAGCCGGTGGTGGAGCATCCGGTGGCCTCCTCGGCGGACGAGGCGTGCCACAGGTCGGCGAGCATGCTGACGCAGCGCCGTTCCAGCTCAGCCGTCTGGGGGTACTCGTCCTTGTCGATCATGTTCTTGTCGGCGCACTCCACCATCAGCTCGCCCGCCCGGCGGTCCATCCAGGTGGTGACGAACGTGGCGAGGTTCAGGCGGGCATTGCCGTCCAGCATCAGCTCGTCGTGGATGACCTGGTAGGCGGTCTCCGGGCCCAGGCCCCGGGGGGGCATCCGGAACCGCGGCACCTCACCGATCTCCCCGGGGAGGACGAATTGGGGCCGGACGTCGAGCGGGGCCTGGCCCCGCTGACCCGATACGTGGCGGTGCAGTGGCATCGCTCTGCTCCTCTCTGTGGATCCCCTATCCGCCGGGCCCCTGAGCACGCAGTGCTAGCCCGGGACTTGAGAATCCGGTCTCTCGTGCCGATATCACACAACGATGAAGACTGCAAGGTTGCCCGCCCTCTCCTGCTCCGCTACGCTCAGGCGGTCTGATGTTCGGACACGCAGCTGCAACCATCGCGCAGGGGGGTCGCCGACCGCCGAGGGTCTGGCGTGATCGCCCGCCCGGCCCCTGCCCCCACGCGCAAAGCTTCCCCCCCCATGGGAGGTCCGGTGCCGGACGAGGGTAAGCCACTCGGCAGCGCCTACATCCTGCACGAGCCCCTGGGCAGCGGTGCCTGGGGCGAGGTGTGGCGGGGCTCCGAGCGCGCCTCCGGGGGGGCCGTCGCCATCAAGATCCTGCGGCCCGAGTTGGCCCGCGACCCCCAGCTGGTCTCCCGCTTCCTCATGGAGCGCTCGATGCTCGTGGACGTCCGCCACCCCAACCTGGTCAGCGTCCGGGACCTGGTAGCCGAGGGCGGGAACCTGGCCATCGTGATGGACCTGGTGGAAGGTGGCGACCTGCACTACCTGATCCAGCGGCGCGGCATCCTGGACCCGCGGGAGGCGTGCGGCCTCCTCGCCGGCGTCGCCAGCGCCCTGGCCACGGTGCACGCCGCCGGCATCGTCCACAGCGACGTCAAGCCCGCCAACATCCTGGTGGACGAGCGCTTCTCGCCCCCCCGGGCCCGGGTCACCGACTTCGGGCTTGCCGCCCTGGCCGGGACAACCGGGCGCGGGCCCACCGGTACCCCGGAGTACATGGCCCCCGAGCTGGCCAGCGGCGGCGGGGCCATCGCCGCCACCGACCTGTACGCCTGCGGGGTCGTCATGTACGAGGCGGTCACCGGCGTCCTGCCCTTCGACACGGGTGGCGACATCAGCGAGATGTTGCGCAGCCACGTCGAGGAGCCTGTTCCCCGGCCGCCCCACCTGCACAACGACGTGTGGGAGGTCATCCGGAGTCTTCTGGCGAAGTGGCCCGGCTCCCGGCCGACGGCCGCCCAGCTGGCCGAGCGGCTGACCGCCCTCGCCACCGGAGCCACCCCTGCCATGGTCCGCCCGGCGCCGAGCCCACCACCTGCCCCCAGCCCGGTCGCCGACCCGCGGCCGCCTGCCCGGGGACCGCTCCCGCTGCCGGTGCCGCTGGAGGAGCTCCTGGCCCGCGCCCAGCAGGCCGCCGAGATGCGGGCTGTGCAGCCGGCCGTGGCACCCGAACCCGTGGCACCCGAGCCCGCTGCCGTAGCCGTTCCGCCGCCGGTAGCCGTTTCCCTGCCCGCCCCAGTCCAGGCCCCCGTTCAGGCCCCGGTCCAGGCCCCCGTTCAGCCGCCCGTGCAGGCGTTCCCGGCCCCTGTGCCGGTGGCGCCCCCAGCCCCATCCGCCCCTGCCCCGGCGCCCCTGGCCTCCCCTGCGGTACCCGACGCCATCGTTCCTCAGCCCCTGCCCGCCTACCCGGCCACGCCCGGTGCCCCCGTCGGAGCTGCCCCAGCTGCCCAAGCGGCGGCGATCCCGCTGGCTGGCAGCGAGGCTCCGGCCGCACCCCCCGCACAGCAACCGGCCGACGAGGCCATCACGCCGGACGCAGAGCGCGCTGGGCGGGAGGGCGACCGCATCGAACGGGTGACAAGGGCGGGCGACCGCCGCGACCGCCGCCTGGCGCCCCTCACGCCGCTCCCGGGGCAGGGTCCCGCAGCGCTCTCGCCGCCTCCGGCGCAGAGAGCCGCCGCCCCCCTCACGCCGCTCCCGGGGCAGCTCCCGGCGGTGCCGGGCTCGGCTGCGCTGCCTGGCGGCCCGCCATCGCCCGAGCCAGCTGGGCCGCGGGCAGCCATGAACCCGCTGCCCTCGCACCGCGCCCCCATGGCCCGCCCACCGAAGGCTCCGATCCCCCGGCAGGCACCGCCGACGCCCCTGCCCCTGCCCGGACCCAAGGCGGAGAAGGCCCCCCCGGCCCCCGCCGGCGAGGCGCCTGGTGGTCCGGGGTACGCCGATCTCTTCCCGGGGCTGGGCGACAAGCCTGCTGCTCCGAAGAAGCCGGCGGCCCCCCAGCCAGAACCGGAGGCAGCATTCCCCGACATCGAAGCGGTGATTGCCGCCGCCCCGCCCCTGGTCGCCCCGGTCAAGCGCCCGGCGAAGGCTGCGACCTCGCCGCCCTTCCAGGCGCCCGCCGAGCGCAGCTCCCGGACCAAGCCTGAACGGACCGGCGGCCCAGCCGGGCTGCGGAGCCGCCTTCCGGTGCTGGCACTGGTCGCCGGCGTGATCATCGCCGTCGTGATCGCTGCCATCGTGGCCAACCACCGCTCCACCACCCTGTCCACCAACGCCGGTGGATCGACATACCACTTCCCGGCGGCCTCCTACCCCGGACCGGTTTCCGTCCAGCGCACCTGGTCGCTTTCCGCTTCGGGCGTGCTCTCCGGCCAGGTGGTGATCACCAACGCGTCCAGCGCGGCCGGGGTGACCTACGACGAGGTCATCCCGAAGTCCGTCGCCGCCAGCGCCGGTGCCGTCACCTTCCAGCCTGCCCCGGCCACCGTGGTGCAGCAGGACCCGGTCGTGGAGTACGCCTTCCCCAGCCTGGCGCCGGGGGGCTCGGTCACCGTGAGCTACACCGCCCAGGTGACCGCCGCCGGTTCGGCCGCCAGCCAGCTCGCCGCCCTCGCCGCCGACCAGCGCGCCGCCGAGACCGGCTTCCAAAGGCCCTCGGCCACGTCGGCCAGCCCCAAGCTGGCCAGCCTGTACGCCTCGGCATCGCCCACCGCCATCAAAGTCGGTGGAACCGCCCACCTGACCGTCACGGGCACGATGAGCGACGGCTCACCGGCCTCCGCCACCATCCTGCAGGGCGTGATCTGGTCCGAGGCACCGACCGGGATCGTCGTGGTCAGCGGCTCGACCGCCCAGGGCGCAGCCCCCGGCATCACCAAGTTGACCGCAACCGACGCCGGCGTGTCGTCCAGCTTCGGCATGGCGGTCACCCCGGACACCTCGCCGACGGTGCCCGCCCCCACCCGCGCCCCCGTGATCACGCCCACGCACGCCACCAGCCCGTCCCCCAGCCCCACCGGTCCGGCACAGGCGGCCTGCATCCAGGCGCAGGCTCCGCCCGAGCCCAGCCCGGTGTCCGGCACGGTGACCAGCGAACCGGTCTACCGCCTGTGCGATCCCCGGACCGGGTTCCGCCTGTACACCAGCAGTCCCGTGGAGTGGAGCACGCTGGCGGGCATGGGCGACGTCAACGAGCCCGCCGACGGCTACGTGGCGATGCAGCAGGACAGCGGCCTGGTGCCCCTGTACCGGTTGACCGACAGTGAAGGCCGCCAGTTCCTCGCCACCACCAGCCAGGCCGTGAGCAGCCTGGAGGCCCAGGGCGCCGGCGTCCCGCAGGTCCTCGGGTACGTGCCCCCGACCGGCGGCCTGCCGATCTACGGCGCATCCACCCCGCAGTACGGCGCGGTCTACACCACCGATGCCGGCGAGCACAGCCGCCTCGTGGGCGCTGGCTGGCACGACCTGGGCGTTGTGGGCACGGTCTTCAGCACCCCGCAGTAGCGTCGCTCGCATCCCGCGCAACGGCCCGGCCGGAACCGGTTGACGGGCCGCTGAGGTCGGGGACATTTGTCGCGTGCAGTGGGACAAATGTCCCCGCGATGATGTCTGCGGCGGCCCCGGGTTGGCGTCTGACCCGCAAATGTCCTGGCCTGTGCCCTGTTTGAGATCTGTCGACATCAGTCCGGGCCGCCGCTGCGGCTTGACTATCTTAGGAGCATCTCAATCCCGGGGTAGCCGCCCCCGCCGGCGCCGTCGCACCAGGCCCGCCGCCGCGGTGCACACGGCCCCCACGAGGAACACGCCCGCCAGCCCCCAGAACGCCCCCGCCGCGGCCATGGCTGCCAGGACCAGCGCGGTGACCAACGCCAGCAGGATCCAGGCCCGGCGGTCGATCACGCTGGCTCCTGGACCGCGGCCAGGACCCGGCGACCGGCGTTCCAGGCGTTGAACGCCCGGGTGGCGGCGAAGATCGCCGCCCGCAGCGGCGGGTCCGCTGGCGGGAACCAGCGCAGCCGGTAGAGGGCGCGGATCTCGGGGGGCAGGATCGACACGATGCCCGCCGACAGCCCCATCCATCCGGGCAGCAGCCAGTCCGGGATGGGCGGGTCGAACAGGATCATCTGCATACCCTCCCGGGCGCCCGGGGTGAGGCGCAGCCCCGTGACGCCGGCGAGGTAGTCCCGCAGGTCACCCAGGGACGTCGGGGCCGCCCCGGGCGCGATGCCCACCAGTTCGGCAGCAACCACCTGCTCGGTGACGTACCGGTCCGCCTCCCGGTCGGGCAGCAGGCCGCCGTAGCGGCGGAAGGCGGACAGGAAGGCATCGACCGCGGTGGCGTGCACCCAGAGCAGGAGGTCGGGATCGTCTGCCCGGTAGACCCGCCCACCATCCGCCACCCCCGCCAGCCGGGCGTGCAGGGCCCGCACCCGGCGGCCCGCCCGTTCGGCGGTGGCGGTGTCGCCGTAGACCACATCCCGGAAGTAGTCACCGGTGCGGCGCAGGCGCCCCCAGGGGTCGTCCCGGTAGTCCGAGTTCGCCATGAACACGTCCATGACGTGGGGATCGAGCGCCTGGGTGAGCAGCGCCCGCCCCGCTCCCAGGATCGCCGCGGCGTCCCGGTGGATCCGCCAGCTGACGCTGGCCGGGCCGAAGTACCCCACATCTCGGGCCATTGGGCCAGTGTCACACGCGGACGGGCCGACCCCGCAGGGTCGGCCCGCCACCAGTTCCTGTGGGAGGCTAGAGCTCGTCGAGCGCCAGAGTGAGGCCCTCGGTGGACTCGGAGAGATCGCCCAGGCCCACGGAACGGATGTACTCCTCCACCATCTGGCGGGCGACGTCGTCCGAGTACTGCACCGGCGGGGACTTCATGAAGTAGGACGACGGCCCCAGCAGGGCCCCGCCCACGCCCGAATCCATGGCCAGGCGGATGCAGCGGATGGCGTCGATGACCACGCCGGCGGAGTTCGGCGAGTCCCACACCTCCAGCTTCAGGTCCACGGTGATCGGCACGTTGCCGAACTCGCGGCCCTCCATCCGGATGTGCGCCCACTTGCGGTCCTCCAGCCAGGGCACGTGGTCCGAGGGCCCGATGTGGATGTTCTCGGCGCCGATGCCCCGGCGCAGCTGCGAGGTGACCGACTGGGTTTTGGAGATCTTCTTCGAGACCAGGCGCTCCCGCTCCAGCATGTTCATGAAGTCCATGTTCCCGCCGAAGTTGAGCTGGTAGGTGTGGTCCAGGTGCACGCCCCGGTCCTCGAAGAGCTTGGCCAGCACCCGGTGGATGATCGTCGAGCCCACCTGGCTCTTGATGTCGTCGCCGATGATCGGCACGCCCCGCTCGGCAAACCGGGCCGCCCACGCCGGGTGGGAGGCGATGAACACCGGCATGCAGTTGACGAAGCCGACCCCCGCCTCGAGCGCCTGCTCGGCGTAGAACTTGGCGGCCCGCTCCGAACCCACCGGCAGGTAGTTGACCAGCACCTGGGTCCGGGTGTCACGCAGGACCTTGGCGACGTCCACCGGCGGGGCGGGCGACTCCAGGATCTCCTGGCGGTAGTAGTGGCCGAGCCCGTCGAGGGTGGGGCCCCGGGACACCGTCACCCCGGTCTCGGGGACGTCGGCGAACTGGATCGTGTTGTTGTGCCCGGATACCAGGGCCTTGGACAGATCGACGCCCACCTTGTCGGCATCGACGTCAAACGCGCAGGAGACCTCGAGGTCGGCGACGTGGTACCCGCCCAGCCGCACATGCATCAGCCCTGGCACGTCGGAGCCGTCGGTGGCGTCCCGGTAGTACTCGACGCCCTGGACCAGTGCTGAGGCACAGTTCCCCGCGCCGACGATGCCTACGCGGATCCTTTCCGTCATGACCTGCTCTCCTTCTCTGCGTTGGTGCGCTGGTGCGCTACGGCGTGGTAGGGGCCGGTCCGGCACCGGCCGCCTTTTCTTCTGCGATGAGCCGGTCGACCCACTCGATGTCCCGAGAGGTGTTGTCGTAGCCGTGCTCCATCAACCGGTAGGTGTAGGCATCGATGCGCTCCCGGTAGGCCCGGAGCTGGCTCCGGAGCTCGGCCAGCTTCTCGGTGAGGTAGGCCCGCCGGCGCTCCAGGACCTCCACCCGGGCATCCGGGCCCAGGTAGCGGAAGAAGGCCAGCTTGAACCCGAACCGGGCATCGTCCGACACTGCGGTCTGCTCCCGGAGCGCCTCGGAGAAGGTCTCCTCGCCCAAGGCGGTGATCCGGTAGATGTTCTTGCGGCGCTGGATGTCGCCCTTCGGGAAGATCCGCTCCACGGCACCCTCGGCCTCCAGGCGGCTGATGGTGGGGTAGAGGCTCCCGTAGGAGACATGCCAGAACTGGCCCAATGTGGCGGTGAGCTCCTTCTTCAGTTCGTAGCCGTGCATGCTCCGGTCCTTGAGCAGGCCCAGCACAGCCATTTCCAACACCTGATCTATCTCCTCGATATATCGACCCGATATATCTAACCGCGAGTATGGCCGCCTCGTCAAGCTTTTCCCCAGCTCGCCCCAATGTCCGCCAGGTGACCCGAGAGATGACCCGGGAGAAGGGCCGGGAGATGGCCGGGAGCCGGGCTGGGAGGCGCTGGCCGGGCGGCACTACAATGACCGGGCTGTGCGAGGGATCACTGACTACACGCTCGCCAAGCGGGCGGTCATCGCCGAGTTCCGCCGGGGGGGTCTCACCCGCCTCGACATCTGCGACGCCCACCCCGAGTTGCTGCGCGCCGCCAAGAACATCGGGCGCCCCCTCAAAGGGACGTGCCCCGTCTGTGCTGGGACGACGCTGCGGGAAGTACGCTACGTCTTCGGCGACCAGTTGAAGGACCTGTCGGGCAGGGTGGTGTACCCGGACAACTGGGTCAAGGAGTTGGTCGACGCCTACGACGAGTTCCGCTGCTACGTGGTGGAGGTGTGCATCGAATGCTCCTGGAACCACCTCGCCGCGTGCTACCTGCTGGGGCGGAGCTTCGCCGGATAAGTCGCTGAACCGGAACTGGCCCGGCGCCGTGCCCCAGGTCCGGCACCCGACCCGGGGAGCACGTACCCGCGATGCCGGCACCGCGCCCTGACGCCCGCGGGGGCGCGCCCGGCCGGTCGAACCCGCCCGCCCGGCCTGGTGGCGCCCGCCCGCCCGGGGGTGGCGGGGCCCGGCGCCCACCGAGCCGGGGCCGTACGGGGCCACCGGCGGCACTCCTCGTGGGCCGGACGATCCTGCGCCGCTGGTGGCTGATCGCCGCGGCACTCCTGGCCGGGCTGGTGGTCTGGGTGGCGGCCCAGTTCATCGGCAACGTCCCGCTCCCCGCCGCCATCCCCACCGCGGCCCAGTCCTCCACGGTCTACGCCGACGACGGGAGCACCCTCGCGCTCTTCCACGGCACCGAGGACCGCATCATCGTGCCCCTGAACCAGATCTCGACCAACCTCCAGCAGTCCGTGGTGGCCGCCGAGGACCGCACCTTCTTCACTGACTCCGGGTTCAGCCTGCGGGGCACCCTGCGGGCTCTCTGGGTGGACATCCGGGGAGGGTCGATCACCCAGGGCGGCTCGACCATCACCCAGGAGTACGTCCGGGGGGTCTACGCCCAGATCGGCAACAAGCGGACCGTCGCCCGCAAGATCAAAGAAGCCATCCTGGCCATCAAGTTCGCCCGCAAGTACACCAAGCAGGAGATCCTGAGCGACTACCTGAACACCGTGTACTTCGGCCGGGGCGCCTACGGGGCGCAGGCGGCGGCCGAGGCCTACTTCAACACCTCGGCAGCCAACCTCACGGTCTCGGAGGCCGCCTACCTCGCCGGCATCCTGCGCAGCCCCGAGTACTACCAGCCGGACTCGAACCCGTCCGGGGCCACCCGCATCCGGGACACCGTGCTGGCCAACATGGTGGACATCAAGTACCTCACCCAGGCCCAGGCCACCGCGGCCAAGGCACAGGGGCTCCCCTTCGTGGGCGCCGGGGCCAGCAACGCAGCCCGGGGGGCCTACTTCGTCGAGTACGTGCGCCGGCTGCTGGAGAGCCAGTACAAGTTGAGCGACAGCCAGGTGCTCACCGGTGGCCTCAAGATCTACACCACGCTGGACCCGAAGATGCAGGCGGCGGCGGAGAACTCCGTCTCTTCGACCCTGACGGCGGCGGACGACCCGCAGGCCGCCATGGTGGCGATGAGCACCGACGGGAGCATCCGGGCGCTGGTCGGTAGCCGGGATGTCACCAACGTCCAGGCCGCCCAGGGCTTCAACTACGCCGTCCAGCAGGCCAGCGGGGCCGGCCGTCAGGCGGGTTCCTCCTTCAAACCGTTCACGCTGGCCACGTTCATCGGGGCGGGGTACTCCATCCAGTCGGTCTTCCAGGCCCCGACCAGCATCGAGGTGACCTCGAAGCAGTGCCAGAACCTGGACGGGTCGAACTGGAGCGTCACCAACTACAACAACGAGAACTTTCCCGACGTGAACGTCACCCAGGCGACGTCGAACTCGGTGAACACGGTCTACGCCCAGATGGTCAACCTGCTGGGGCCGAAGACGGTCACGGCGATGGCGCGGCAGATCGGTGGGTTCACCGACCTCGCCCCGGTGTGCTCGATCACCCTGGGGACCTCGCCGGCAACCCCCTTGCAGATGGCGGACGCCTACGTCCCCTTCGCCACCCAGGGGCAGCGCCCGGACCCCCTCGCCGTCCTCAAGGTGGTGACCCCCACGGGCCAGGTGCTGGTGAACAACGCCGCCCACTCGACCCAGGTGCTGGATCCCAACGTGGCCAACACCGTCACCCAGGTGCTCACCCAAACCCTCATCAACGGGACCGCCTCCGGGAAGGGCATCGGCCGGCCGGCGGCGGGCAAGACCGGGACCACCGAGAACCTGGTGGACGCCTGGTTCGTGGGCTACACCCCCAGCCTCTCCACCGCCGTGTGGATGGGCTATCCCACCAACCCCACCACGCATCAGACTCCGGCCATGACCAACGTGCACGGCATCCAGGTGACCGGCGGGACGCTGCCGGCAACGATCTGGCAGCGGTTCATGAAGGCTGCCCTGGCCGGCACGCCCTCGGCCAACTTCGTGGCCCCCACCATCACGGGCAAGATCATCGGCCCCACTGGCGCCCCGTGCCCGGCCGGCCAGGGCCCCACGGCGGACTGGCAGTGCCTGGCGCCTGGCGCCCCGTGCCCGGTGGCCTCGCCCACCAGCACCGCCGCACCGGCGGCGCCCTCGGGGACCGCCACCCCCTGCCCCACGCCCTCCGAGGTCCTGCCGCCGAACATCATCATCCCGTCGCCCACCACCACCGTGACGCCCGCGCCCAAGGCGCTGGCCCCGGCGGGCACGGCCCGGGGGAGCCCTGCCGATGTCCGCTGAGGTGCCGGTGCGGGGAGGGCCGGGTGGGCGCCGCGTTGGGGGCAGGGTGGGGGGCGGGGCGAGGGGCCGGGTGGCGCCGGCCGCTTCGGTGGGGTTCGCGCTCCTGGCGGCGGCGGTCGGGCTCTTCATCGCCTATGCCATGAAGCAGCCCTGCCTGAGCCATGGCTGGGCGAACTTCTTCCAGTACCGCCACCTCTGCTACAACGACATCCAGCCGCTGTTCTACGGTCGCAAGGTCAGCACGGGGGCGGTCCCCTACAAAGACGTGACCGTCGAGTACCCGGTGCTGATCGGGTCCTTCATGTACGGGGTCGGGCGGCTGCTCGCCCTGCTGGTGAAGCTCAACGTCGCCGGCACCTACAGCGACCCGCAGTACTTCCAGCTGACCGCCGTCCTCCTGGCGCCCTGCTCGGTGGCCATCACGATGCTGCTCCGCCCCCGGGTCACCCGGGCCCGCCTGCTGTTGTGGGCCATCGGCACGCCGACCATCCTGTACTCCTTCCTGAACTGGGACCTCCTGGCGGTGGTGTGCCTGATCTGGGGCCTGGTGGAGGTGGAGCGCAAACGGTGGGGATGGGCCGGCATCGCGCTCGGCCTGGGAGCCAGCGCCAAGCTCTTCCCCGGCTTTGCTCTCCCAGCGGTCTTCCTGGCGGTGATCGCCGTCGGCGACCGCCGGGGGGCACGCAGGCTCGTGGCCGGGTTCGTGGGCACCGTGGCGGCGGCCAACCTCCCGTGGATGGTAGCCACCTTCTCCGGCTGGATGGGCATCTGGAAGTTCCAGGCCGGCCGCTACCCGGACTTCGGCACCATCTGGTACTGGGTGGCCCGGGTGGCCGCGCAATACTCCAGCTCCCCGTTCTGGGAGTCCCCCGGGGGCTGGGGGGGCTTCATCGGGGAGGCGGGAATGGTCGGCTTCGGGCTCGGGAGCCTCATGCTGCTGTGGATCGGGTGGCGGCGGCGCCAGGAGCCCGGCGGCTACCCGGTGGCCGCGGTGACACTCGGCATCCTGGCCCTGTTCCTGGTGCTGTCCAAGGTGAACTCGCCCCAGTACGCCCTGTGGATCGCGCCCCTGCTGGTGCTGCTCGACGTCCCGTGGTGGCAGATCGGCTTCTACCTGGCCACCGACCTGCTGCTGTTCGTCTCGGGCTTTTACTGGTTCACGGTCCCGGACTTCCCCGGCCCTTCGGGGTGGCAGCACCTGTTCACCCTGGCGGTATTTGCCCGGGCGCTGGCCCTGCTGTTCTTCGTCCTCAGGGCCGCCGGGCGGGCGACCCGGCTCCGGCCCGGCCTGCCGGCCCCCGCGCCGCCGGAGGAGCCGGTCGGTGATCCTGCGGTGGATGTGGCCGGTCCGGTCGGGGAGCTGGCGGCGGACCTCCCGGATCGGGGCGAGCCGGTCGTGCCGCCGGTGCAAGAGGGCGAGCCTGCGCTCCCCTAAACTCTTCAAAATTTCTTCCCGAACTTCGAGAAACCGGGCCGCCACTGTCATACCCCCTCCCTATAGTGACTCGTGGATGGACGCACAAGCACAAGCGAGGGTAAGATGCACGGCTGCTCCACTTGCTCATTCACGAGTGGTCCTCCGTGCCCGGACCTTCCGGCGACCCGGAAGCTCTCGGCAGGTTCCAGGGAGGCAAACGCACATGCGTGACTACGAAGCCGTCATCGTTCTCGACCCGCGCTTGGAGGAGTCGGCCTCCAAAGAGGCTCTCGAGCGCTTCAGCAAGCTCGTGGCTACCAAGGGCGAGATGACCAAGATCGACTCGTGGGGCAGGCGCCGCCTCGCATACGAGATCCGGCATCTCAACGAAGGTATGTACCACGTGGCGAAGTTCAAGGCCGACCCGACCTTGGTCGAAGAGCTCGACCGCCTCTTCAAGATCGGAGAGGAGTATGTCCGGGCGAAAATCGTCCGGATATCCTAGGAGCCGGGGGCAACCTCGGCGAAGGAGGGGTCGGAGATGTCGAATCAAGTCACCATCGTGGGCAACCTCACACGGGACCCGGAGTTGCGCTACACGCCCAACGGCGCGGCAGTCGTGAAGTTCGGGGTCGCGGTCAACCGTTCCTACACCAACCGTAACGGCGAAAAGGTCGAGCAGACGGACTTCTTCACCGTCAATGCCTGGCGCCAGCTCGCCGAGAACGTCGCCGAGTCGCTCAAGGTCGGCTCCCGGGTCATCGTCAGCGGGCGCCTGCAGGCCCGCACCTGGGAGACCGAGGGCGGCGACAAGCGCAGCACCGTCGAGATCGAGGCGGACGAGATCGGCCCCTCACTGCGCTGGGCCTCCGCCACCATCGTCAAGCCCGACCGCGGGGGTCCCGGCGAGTGGCACACCGAGCCCCAGGCGTCGGATTCGTCAGCCGGATCGATGTCCGGGTCCTATCCCCAGGAGGTGCACGCTGCCCCGTAAAGACACGCGCAAGGATTCGCGGGGGGCCGGCTCTGCAAAGTCGCAGAAGTCGGCCCGCCCGCAGCGCAAGAAGGTTTGTCATTTCTGCCGAGACAAGGTGACCTACGTTGACTTCAAGGACGTGGTCATGCTGCGCCGGTTCGTCTCCGACCGCGGCAAGATCCGCGCCCGGAGGGTCACCGGCACGTGCTCGCAACACCAGCGGGAAGTCGCCCGGGCGGTCAAGAGCGCCCGCGAGGTGTCGCTGCTGCCGTACATGATCCGATGAAGGTCGTCCTCAACGCCGACATCGGCCGCCTGGGCCACAAGGGCGACATCGTCGAGGTGGCCCCCGGCTACGCGCGCAACTACCTGCTGCCCCAGAACCTCGCCCTCACCGCCAGCAAGGGCGTCGTGCGCCAGGCCCAGGACATGCGCCGGGCGCGGGTGGAGCGGGAGCGTCGGGAGCGGGCCACTGCCGAAGCCCTGGCCGCATCCATCGGCGGCTTGGTGCTCAAGATCCCGGCGAGGGCCGGCGAGGACGGGCAGCTGTTCGGCTCGGTCACCACGTCGGACATCTCCGAGGCCCTCGGCGCCGCGCTCAGCGAGCCCATCGACCGCCGGAAGATCACCGTGCCCACCCCCATCCGGAGCCTGGGGGTGCACGAGTACGCCGTGCACCTGCGGCCGGACCTGACGGTGGCCGGCTCGGTGGAGGTCGTGGCGATCAGCTGACGGCCGTCCGGGTTTCGCCGTCGCCGCCGCCCTCCTCGGGCGGCGGTTCCGTTTATCGACCGCGCGGGAACCGTCTGCCGCCCCCCGGTCCCAGAGCCGCTCGGCATGCGCCAACACTTCCCGGCTTGACTGGCCACGCATCCCCTGCCCTATAGTCGGGGCCATATGTTGTGGCTTTCGGCAAAAACTCCACAACATATTGTGGACAAAATGGGGGGAAACATGTTGGCGGCCTGTGTACAGACCTCTGGAACCTGTGGATGCACAGCGGGATCCAGACACCTTTTGTCACACCGAGCTGGTACAGTTGCGAACACATGTTCCAGCCACGTCCAACGGGGAGGCTCGGCATGGCCACCCGCCTGAGGGTGACGGAGTCGGGTCCGCCCAACCGGGTCCCGCCGCACAACCTCGAGGCCGAGGAATCGGTTCTCGGGGCCTGCCTGCTGTCCCGGCAGGCCATTGCCACCGCCATCGAGACCCTGAGCCCCGAGGACTTCTACAAGCCGGCGCACGTCGAGATGTTCCGCCTCATGATGGACCTTTACGCCCGGGGCGAACCCCTGGACGCCGTGACCCTGGGCGAGGAGCTGAAGCGCCAGGGCAATCTCGACGAGTTCGGCGGCAGGCCCTACCTCTTCACCCTCGTCTCGTCGGTGCCCACGCCGGGATCCGTGGCCCACTACGCCCGCATCGTGCAGGAGAACGCCACCCTCCGGCGGCTGATCGACGCCTCGCAGCAGATCAACGACCTCGCCTTTGCCCTGCCCGAGGACGTCGAGGAGGCGGTGGACCAGGCCGAGGATCTCGTCTACCAGGTCTCCAACCGGCGGGTCTCCGAGGACCTCGCCGCCCTGAAGGACCTGCTGACGGAGAACATGGAGCTGGTCGAGAAGCTGTACGAGCGGGGCTCGGCCATCACCGGGGTGGCCACCGGCTTCAACGACCTGGACGAACTTACGGCCGGCTTCCAGCCCTCCAACCTCATCATCGTCGCCGCCCGCCCCTCCATGGGCAAAGCTCTCGCCCTCACCACCCCCATCCCCACCCCCAGCGGATGGACGCCGATGGGGACGCTGGCGGCCGGGGACACGGTCTTCGACGAGGCCGGGCGTCCCTGCCGCGTCGACCACGTCTCCGAGGTCTACACCGACCACGCGTGCTACGAGGTGTCTTTCGACGACGGGGACACCCTCGTCGCCGACGCCGGCCACCAGTGGCTCGTCTGGGACCGTGCAGCCTGGGAGGGCGGCAGGGGGCCGCGGGTGGCCAGCACGGAGCACCTGGCAGCCGAGGGAGTCCGGGTGGACGCCGCAGGACAGCCGGCCAGCCGTTGGATCGTCCCCCTCGCCGAGCCCCTCGATCTCCCCGAGGCCACCCTCGCGGTGGACCCCTACGTCCTCGGGTGCTGGCTGGGGGACCGGCACGCCGCCGGCGACGCCGGTTCGCCCGCCGACCGGGCGCACTTCGTCGGCGAGTTCGAGGCCGCCGGCTACTGCCTGGACTCGCCGCTGCATGGCTGCTTCGTGCTCGGGACCAGCCCGATGCGCGCCTCGGGGATCCTGGTGGCCCAGGGGGGCGAGTGCCGGCTCCTGGCGGCCGAGCTGGCGTCACTGGGCCTGAGCGGGCCGGGCCCGCACCGGATCCCGGCGGCCTACCTCCGCAGCTCCTTCAAGCAGCGCCTGGCGCTGCTGCAGGGCCTCATGGACACCGCCGGGGACACCGCCGGGGACACCGCCGGGCCCGACGGGGTCGAGGGCGTCGAATTGCGCCTCAGGGCTGGCGGGCTGCTCAGCGATGCCCGGGAGCTCGCCTGCTCGCTGGGGCACCGGCCGGGGCCGGTCCAGGCAGGCGGCATGCGCTGGGAGCCGCTCGACCCGGTGTTCCGCCTGCCCCGCAAGGCCGACGCCCTGGCCGCCTTCCCGGCCGCCCACGCTGGCGGCCGCCCGGGTCACCGCTGCATCGTCGCCATCCAGCCCGTGCCAGCCGTCCCTGTGCGCTGCATCCAGGTGGACTCGCCGAACCACCTCTACCTGGCGGGGCGTTCGATGATCCCTACGCACAACAGCGCGCTGGCCCTGTCGATCGCCCAGCACGTGGCCACCAACGACCAGGTCCCAGTGGTCATCTTCTCGCTCGAGATGTCGAAAATGGAGCTGGTCCAGCGCCTCATGTGCTCCGAGGCCCGGGTGGACTCCAACCGGCTGCGCAAGGGGGCGCTGCAGGACTCGGACTGGCCGAAGTTGTCGCTCGCCCTCGGCCGCCTGGCCGAGGCCCCGATCTTCATCGACGACACGCCCAACGTCACCATCATGGAGATGCGGGCCAAGTGCCGGCGGGTGGCGTCGAAGACCGGGCTGGGCCTGGTGATCATCGACTACCTCCAGCTGATGGCACCCCTGAAACGGACCGACAACCGGGTGCAGGAGGTCTCCGAGATCTCCCGGTCCCTCAAGATCCTGGCCCGGGAGCTGAACGTCCCGGTGGTAGCCCTGTCGCAGCTCTCCCGGAACGTGGAGTACAGAGCGGACAAGCGGCCCCTACTTGCCGATCTACGGGAGTCGGGCTCGATAGAACAGGATGCCGATTTGGTTATGTTCATCTACCGGGACGAAGTCTACCATCCCGACTCGCCGCAGCGGGGCATCGCGGAGCTCCACATCTCCAAGCACCGCAGCGGCCCGATCGGCAAGGTCGAGCTCACCTTCCTGGAGCACTACACCAAGTTCGCCAACCTGGCCCGGGGGATGTAGCGGCATTTAAGTCTTTAGCCCGAGCACCGCCTGAAGTACCGCCCTGCCTCGCCGGGCGAACGGCAGGCCGGGCGGCGGAAACTTGTGGATTGAGCCGCCATATTGACGGCCGTTTCCACAAGTTTCCGCTGCGCCCGAGCCAGGGCCTGCGGCCCTGCCGAACCGCTACGACCCCTCGTGCCCCGAGCCGTGCTCGGCCGTCGGCGTCGACGTCACCGTGGGGGTCACGCCGTGGTCGTCCTTGTCGCCCTTCTGGTTCTCGCCCTGGTCCCCAGCGTTCTCACCCTGGTCATCGCCCTTGGCAGGCGTCACAGTCCCGGTCACGCCGTCATCGTGGTGCTTGCCGTTGGCCGTGGCGCCCACCGCCGCCTTCGCCGCCACCAGAGCCACCTGGCAGGCCGCATCCGGCGTCCCGCCCTCAGCCACCTTCGCCGAGACCGCGCTGGCGTCCTGGGCCACGAAGGACACGAACTGCCCCTTCTGGCTGCCCTTCAGGCCGAGGGTAGAAGCGGCGTGGGCAGCGAACGACACGCAGTTGCCGTGGTTGACGGCCGCCGTGGCGGTACCCGAGACATCGTCACCGTTGACGGTGCCGGAGACCTCATGGTCGTCGTCGCCCTTCATGGTGCCGCTGACGCCGACGGTCCCGGAGACGCCCTGGCCGTCCTGGTCGCCCTCCGCCGTCACGGTCACGGCGTCGTGATGCGGGGTCGGCAGCGTGATGCCGATGGTCGATGCTGCGTCGGCCACCGCCTGCTGGGCCGGGCCGGGCAGGCTTCCCGCGGCTGCCAGGCCGCCGGTGGCCGCCGCCGCAGCCAGGGCCACGGTCAGGATCTTTGCGGTCAGGGATGCAAACAGGGAACTGAACACGGTTCTCCTCCTCCACTTCGGTTGCCCGGAGGCCCCCGGCGCTCTCCGCCACCAGGGACCCGCAGCCGGCACCACTGCCGGCTCCCGAGCTGGATCGGTCGTGAGGCGAGAAGCCGCCACAGCCGCGGCGATGTGCTGGCGCTCGACCTCAGGGTCGGGCGCTTCGCAGAACGCCGCCCGCACGTCGCGGGCGAAGTTCCCCAGCTCTCGGTCCAGCGGGTCCGCTCCCTCCGGCGTCTTGCCGGCGAGGAGTCGGTCGAGATCCTTGTCGCTGAGGTTGTCGCTGAGGTTGGGGCGGTCTCTCATCTCGGGGAAGTCAGCGCCGTCCTCGCTCATAGGGTTGCCATCTCCAGCGAGATCGCCCGCTTCACTGCCGCCAGGCCCCGGCGCTGCAGCGCCTTGACCGTGTTCGGGCGCTTGCCCACCGCCCGGGCGACCTCCTCGACGGTCAAGCCGCCCACGATGCGCAGCATCAGCACCTCCCGCTGGTCGTCGGTCACCTGCGCCAGCAGGCGCCGGACCCGCAGGACGTCGAGGTTGCGCAACGCCTCATCCTCGACATCGCCGGTATCGCCGTACCCGGCCAGGACCTCCCCGGGCTGCGGGTCGGCGGGTCGGCGGGCGTAGTAGCGGCGCTCGTCCAGGAGGCGGTGGTGGGCGATCACAACAACCCAGGAGCGGAACTCATCCTCCCCGCCCGAGAAGCTCGGCAGATCCCGGGCGACCTGCAGGAAGACCTCGCCGGTGAGGTCCTCCGGTTCCCGGGCCCCCCGGCTGCGCAGGTAGCCCAGCACCAGGGGTGAGAGATCGCGGTACAGCGCGGTCCAGGCCCATCCGGCGCCGGTGCGCGCCGCAGCCAGGACCGTCGGGAAGCTCTCGCCTACCGCCGTGCCAGTTCTCGCCACGCTCTTGTCATCGGGCACTTGGTCGTCCAGGGATATAGCCCGAAAGGACTAGTTCTTCCCCGGCAGCGGCGCCGGCAACCACGCCCGCTACAGTGGCTCCATGACCCAGCCCCAGCCCCAACCCAAGGGCCTCGACGACCCGACGATGATCGACATGGTGCGCCTCACCCCGAACGAGGACGCCATCGAGCTGATCATCGTGCACGACAAGGCCTGGGAGGGCTCCACCCGGCAGATCCTTGCCCTCCAGGAGAAGTGGCAGACCTACGTGGGCTTCGCCATCTACGGCACCCTCGCCCGGAACTACCCCGACTACGCCCACCTCCCCTGGCGGATCGTCGTCGAGACGACGGGGGAGCCCGACCCCAAGACCAAACAGTTCCTCGGGCGGGCCAACGAAGAGTCCAAGAAGCAGGGCGGCGAAGTGGTCGTCGCGGTCAAGCGGCCAGCCCCGAAGCGCTAGCCCCACCCCCCTTTTGATGACCGGTCGATGACGGGGCTGGAGGAGCTGGCCGTCTTCGGCACCGGCATCGCCGCCGGGACCATCAACACCATCGTGGGCTCGGGCACCCTGATCACCTTCCCCACCCTGCTCGCCTTCCACTTCCCGCCGGTGGTGGCCAACGTGTCCAACACCATCGGCCTGGTGCCCGGGTCGGTCTCCGGGGCGGTCGGGTACCGCACGGAGCTGGTGGGGCAGGGCAGGCGGGCGCGGCGGCTGGGCATCGCCGCCGGGTTGGGCGGGCTGACCGGCGGGCTGCTGCTCCTGGTGCTCCCGGCGGCGGCCTTCAAGGACATCGTCCCGGCCCTCATCGCCCTCGCCTGCGTGCTGGTGATAGCCCAGCCGGCCATCGCCCGGCGCATGGCCCGGCGGCCGGCCCGGCGGGCGCCCCACCCCGACGGCAGCCTGGCGCTCATTGCCGGCGTCTACGCCACCGGCGTCTACGGGGGGTACTTCGGTGCCGCCCAGGGGGTGATGCTGATCGGCATCATGGGCCTCTCCCTGCCCGACAGCCTGCAGCGGATCAACGGCCTCAAGAACATCCTGGCGGCGATCATCAACGGGGTGGCGGCGATCCTGTTCCTCTTCGCCGCGCACATCGCCTGGCGCCCCGCCCTGCTGCTGGCGGTCGGCTCGACCATCGGTGGCCAGATCGGCGCCAAAGCCGGGCGACGCCTCCCCGCCCTGGCCCTGCGCATCCTGGTGGTGGCGGTCGGCATCATCGCCGTCGTGCGCCTGGTCTGAGCCGGCGCCCGGCTCCCGGGGCGCCGCGCCCGCCGGGTCCGTAGGATTGGTGAGCCATGCCCAGCGAGACCCTGCTTCTGGCCGAGGACGGCGGTGTCGCCACCATCACCCTCAACCGGCCGGCCAAGCGCAACGCCCTCAACGCCCGGATGTTCGACGAGCTCGAAGCGGCCTTCGAGTACATCGCCGGCAGCCCCCGGGTGCGCGCCTTCATCCTGACCGGTGCCGGGGGCCATTTCTGCTCCGGCCTCGATCTCACCGCCTTCGACGAGCTGCCCACCTCCCCGGAGGCAATGGCGGCGCGCATGACCCGCATCGAACGCATGGTGACCGCGGTGGTCTACTGCCCGAAACCGGGGGTGGCCGCGGTGGCGGGCCACGCCGCAGGGGGCGGGGCGAGCCTGGCCATGGCGTGCGATCTGGTGGTCATGGCCGACGACGCCCACTTCTCCGAGCTCTTCGTCCGCCGGGGCCTGGTGATGGATATGAGCGGCACCTTCACGCTGCCCCGCTCCGTCGGCCTGCACCGGGCGAAGGAGCTGGCCCTGCTGGGCGAGGCCATCGGGGCCGCCCGGGCCTACGAGATCGGGATCGCCAACCGGGTGGTGCCCGCCGGGGACCTCCCGAAGGCCGCCCGGGAGCTGGCGGCCAAGCTCGCCGCCGGACCCCAGGAGGCGATGGCCCGCATGAAACGGGCGTTGAATGACTCGTTCTCGACCCCCTTCGAGGGGGTGCTGCGCCGGGAGGGCAAGGACCAGACCGAGATGTTCTCCTCCCCCGACGTCGACGAGGCCATCCGGGCCTTCCTGCAGGACCGGCCGCCGAACTTCGGGGGCCAGTAGGAAGCAGCTACTCGCTGCGCAGGATCGAGGCGGGCCGGGCCCGGGCCGACACCGCCGCCGGGCCGGCCGCCAGAAGGTTGGCCCCGACCACCACTGCGGCGCACAGACCCACCACCGTCACCACGGGCACGACCGGCACCGCGACCACGCCGAGGTTGGTGGCGAATGCCCGCCACACCTCCCGCCCGGCGGCGATCCCCAGCGGGACCCCCACCACGATGCCCACCGCAGCCACCGTGCACGCCTGCCAGCACACCGCGGCCACCACCTGGTGGCGCAGGAGGCCCAGGGTCTTGAGCAGCCCCAGCTCCCGCCGGCGCCGGGCGACGCTCACGACCAGGACGTGGATGACGGTGGTGGCGCTGAAGAGAGCCACCACCAGGCCGACGATGAGCGGGAAGTTCACCGCCTGGCCGAAGTTGACCAGGTTGGTGGGCGGCTGCGGCAGGCTCGCGATCTGGGGGTACTGCTGCACGTAGCGGGCCACCGCCGCCCGGCCCGCGGCGGTGGGGGCGAACCCGGCCAGGACCACGTAGTCCAGCTGCTGGCGGACCTGGTCGGCGCAGCCCTGGGCGGCGGGCCCGGACCCGCACTCGGCGGCAACGAGGCCATCGATGTCGAAGATGGCACCCCGGTTCAGCCCCACCACACCGAAGTCGGGTGGGAAGGCGGCGATACCCACCACCCGGAACATCGAGGTCCGGGACCCGCCGCCCGGGAGCGAGACGGTGACCTTGACCGAGGATCCCAGCTGGGCGTGCGCCTGGTGCAGCGTCTTGCTCCCCAGCGCCACCTCCCCGGCCTGGCCGGGAACGCGGCCCTGGACCGACGAGATCAGCAGCGGGCCCTGGATGGGCTGCCCGGCGATGGCGTCGGTGGCGACTCCGTTGATCTCCACCGCCCCCGACACACCGAGCGTGACCCGGCGCACCGTGGGGTCCTGGTGGAGGCCGGCCAGGATCGGGGCGGCCGCGTCCGGTCCGGTCCCGGTGCTGTTGAACCACATCGAGAACGCCTGGCCGTACAAGGGCGGCGTCGCCACCAGGTGGCCGAGGCTGGCGCCGAACACCGCTGTACCGCACAGCGCCGCCACCGCCACCGCGGTGCCCACCAGGGCGTTGCCCACCGGGACCGCCTGTTCCCCGTGCCCCCGCTCGACCGCCCGGCGGATGCCGATCAGCGCGCTGGCAGGCAGCCGCCAGGCGGCCAGGACCCCGACGATCCGGGAGGGCCGGGGCTGCTCGGCTGCCACCGCCCGCCACGGCTGCCGGGTGAAGGCCGACGCCAGGAGCGCCACCAGCGCCACCAACACCACGATCGCGGCCGCCCCGAGGCCGAGCACGGACAGGTTGACGGCGAACCCGGGCGAGGGATCGGCCACCCGGGCCTCCCCCAGCGGGGCCAGGGGCGATAGGACCGCGGCGAGGATGACCGCTCCCACCGCGCCCGCGACCCCGATCGCCAGCGTGCGGGCCAGGGCGATGCCCCGCAGCTCGCCGGGCCCCAGGCCCACTGCCCAGAGGGTCCGGTTGGTCACCGATTCGCTGATCGCCTGGCGCCGGAGGGCCTGGCCGGCGGCCGCTGTGCCCGCCAGCCCGATGAACACGGCGAGCACCCACCAGCCGACCGCCTGGGGGTGGATGGCCGACGTCACCGATGTCGCGCTCTCCTGGCTCCCGGTGCCCGCGGCCACCGCCCGGATGTCGCTGTCCAGCCGGGGAAGGTCGGCGGCGCCCCGGCGCAGGTGCACGGCGTAGCCCCGGAACAGGAAGGTCTGGGCATTGAACGCCCGGCCGAAGGCCGGGGTGAGCAGGAGGGTGTAGTTCGGTGTCCCCACCGAAGGGAAATCCGGCTCCGAGGCCTCGAAGCCCACGATCCGCAGCGACACCGTGGGCCCGGCCGGGGGCTGGTCGGTGCTGCCGAAGGCCGCCTGACCCTGAGCGGCCGAGAAGAGAGGCACGGAGACGACGCTGCCCAGGTGCAGCCCGAAGTCGTGCTGCAGCGTATACGAAGCGACCACCTCGTCCGCCGCCACCGGGTTGGCGAAGCGCCCGGACACCAGCTTGGCGAAGTGCGGCAGGGCGGCCGTGGACACCTCCAGCAACCCGAGCGTGGAGCCGGTCAAGTGGCCAGTGCAGGCACAGCGGGGGTCGCCGCTCGCCGGCCCGTCCAGGGTGACGACGGCACGGACCTCCGGGAGTGAGGCAAGATCCAGAGGCTGGCCGGCGTAGACGAAGGAGTCGAAGCCGTAGGTGCTCAGGTACCGCGGGAATGCCGAGGCGGTGCGCCAGCCGGCGGCGGCGGTGGCCAGGACCAGGCCCCCGATACCGGCCACCAGTACGGCGAGCGCCAGCCAGGAGCGCCACCGCCGGCGGAGCTCCGCCTGGGTCACCATCCACACTGCGCTCACGCCCCGTATTGAGGCACAGGAGAGGCTGCGACGCCAAGGGTGCCAGCCGGGGGTCTAGGCGGGTGGTTGCCCCCCCGCCTCAGCTAACCCGGCGCCGAGCTGGGTGCCGAGGCGCGCCAGGCGTCCGTCCCACTCCGCCCCCACCGAGGCCATCCAGGTGACCGCCTCGGCCATGGGGGCCGGGGTGAGGCGGAAGCGGTTTTCCCGCCCGACCCGCTCGCCCGCCACCAGGTGCGCCCCGGCCAGCTCGGCCAAATGCTTGGCGATGGCCTGCCGGGAGATCGGCAGCACGCCGGCGAGCTCGGTGGCGGTCATCGACGGGCGTTGCGACAGGCAGCGCAGCACCTCCCGCCGGGTGGGATCGGCGAGCGCGCTGAAGACGGCATCGGGGTCGGTCACGGACTAGCCCAGCATCGTGATCGTCGGTGGCTCCCAGTGCCGGCGGGGCAGCCCGTAGGGATCCACCATGGCCGGCGGCGGGGCCAGGACGATCGGTCCCGGGACGGGCAGCATCTCCCCCGGGGCGGGCAGGGCCACCGCCGGGGTCTCGACCACGGTGAGGGACGTCCCGCCCTCCTCGGGCCGGACCAGGAACTCCACCCGTGACCCGGGGATGCGCTCGGGTGCCTGGCCCCCGGGCGCCACCGGCGCGGGGAGCCAGCGGAAGGCGAAGCGCTCGGGGGCGTCCACCACCTCGATGATCGCCCGCCGGAGGTGCCCGGCGGCGTCCCGGAAGACCAGCCGCCCGCCCGGGCGCAGATCGAGGGTGACGACCTCCTCGCCGAACCACTCGGAGAGCTTTTCGGGACGGGTCAGTGCGGCCCACACCTCCCAGGTCCCCGCAGTAAAGACCACCCGGCGCTCGACCTTAGCTCTGGCATCCATCTCCGACCCTCCCTGTGCAATCATTCAGTTGCGTCTTCGGCCACGGGCGGGCTACACTCGCAACCAACCAGTTGCAGTATATGCACGAGGAGGCCCGCACGCATGAGTGAATACCTGGTCCCGATGGTCGTCGAAACTACGCTGCGGGGGGAGCGGGCCTACGACATCTACTCCCGCCTGCTCTCCGAGCGCATCGTGTTCCTGGGCACCCAGATCGACGACGGGGTGGCCAACATCGTCACGGCCCAGCTCCTGCACCTCGAGTCGGAGGACGCCGACCGGGACATCAACCTGTACGTCAACTCGCCCGGGGGGTCGGTCTCGGCGATGCTGGCGATCTACGACACCATGCAGATGGTGGCATGCGACGTCTCGACGTGGTGCGTCGGCTTCGCCGCCTCGGCGGCGGCAGTGGTGCTCGCCGGCGGGGCAGCCGGGAAGCGCTTCGCCCTGCCGCACGCCAGCATCCTGATCCACCAGCCGCACGGCCAGGTGGGCGGGCAGGCGGTGGACATCGAGATCCACGCCCGGGAGATCCTGCGCCAGCGCCGCCTGGTGGACGAGATCCTGGCCCAGCACACCGGCAAGGCGGTGGAGCAGATCTCGGCCGACACCGACCGCGACTTCATCATGACCCCGGAGCAGGCGGTCGGCTACGGACTCATCGACCGGGTCGCCGAGGCCCGGGCGGCCAAGCGTGCCCGCCTGGGGGGTGCCGCGGCGGGCCGGGCGGGCGCAGGCTTGGCGGGCGGGTTCGGTAGCCTCGCCCCATGAAGGTGAGGCTGGACGGACCGGGCGCAGTCATCGTGCGGGGCAGTGGCGACGTGGGCTCCGCCATCGCCCACCGTCTCTTCAGCTCGGGGTACCGCGTGGTCATCCACGACGGCCCATCCCCCTCGGCGCCCCGGCGGGGCATGGCGTTCACCGACGCCGTCTTCGACGGATCGGCCACCCTGGAGGGCGTCGAGGCCCGCCGGGTCGACGATCCGGCCGGTCTGGTGGCCGCCCTGGCCGGCCGCGCCTGGGTGCCCGTCTGCGTTGCGGACCTGGAGGCGGTCCTGGCCGCCGTCCCGGCTGCAGTGCTGGTGGACGCCCGCATGCGCAAGCGGGCAACCCCGCAGGCCCAGATCGGCCTCGCCCCGCTCACCATCGGTGTGGGGCCCAACTTTGTCGCCGGGCAGACCACCGACCTGGTCATCGAGACCAGCTGGGGCGACCAACTCGGCACCGTCATCACCGCCGGGCGCTCGCTGGACCTGGCCGGGGAGCCGCGCACCTACGGCGGGCACGCCCGGGACCGCTTCGTCTACGCCCCGGCGGGCGGCGTTTTCCGCACCGGGCACAACATCGCCGAGGTCGTGGAGGCCGGGGAGGTCATCGCCACGCTGGACGGCGCCGAGCTCGTCGCCCCACTGCCCGGGATCCTGCGGGGGCTGGTGCACGACGGGGTGACCATTGCCGCCGGCACCAAGTGCATCGAGGTCGACCCGCGGGGGGATCCGGCCTTCGTGCGGGGGATCGGCGAGCGCCCGGGGGCGATCGCCCGGGGGGTCCGGGCGGCCATCGAGGGCTGGCCCGACTCGTAGCCTGCCGGGCCTGGTCGGGCCGGACTAGAACTAGGTTGCGGGTTCCGTCTTGCACCCGGGCGCGCTGCCACCCCGGGGGGGTGGGTGGCGAGCGCTCGTTCAGGGCCGCATGGCCGCCGGGGGGAGACGGCACTGCGGCGAGACGGCCGGTGAGGCGAGCCGGGAAGCGGATCCCGGGGGGGTTCGGGCAGAGTTCCTGACCTTGACCCGGCCCGTGTCTTCCAACCGACCGTCGAGCTATACATAGTTTCGGCCCAGAACCTCCCCTTGAACATGGCGCGTCATGACCATTTCTTCATAGTCAACTTGGGGGATGCCGGCTAGTTACCGCGGCAGTCAACTCCACGATTTGACCGGGTTTGGACCAGATGAGAGCGGATGAGGGGAATCGAACCCCCGCCTGAAGCTTGGGAAGCTTCCGTTCTACCATTGAACTACATCCGCACGTTCGGACTCATTCTAGCCTTCGGCCGCCGACACAACCTCCTCGAGGATCTCGGCCAGATCCCTGACCTCCACCTGGCCGTCGGCGCCCCGCTCGGTGACTCCGTCGCCCAGCATGATGTGGCAGAACGGGCAGCCGACCCCGATGACGTCGGTGCCCACGGCCAGCGCCTCGTCCACCCGGTCCAGGTTGACCTTCTTGCCCACCCGCTCCTCCATCCACATCCGGCCCCCGCCCGCCCCGCAGCAGAAGGTGTGCCGGCCGTGGCGGTGGAGCTCCTTGCAGGGCGCGCCGGCGCTGCCGAGGATGCTGCGGGGGGCCGCCAGGATGTCGTTGTGGCGGGCGGCGTAGCACGGGTCGTGGTAGGCCACGCTGCGCAGGTAGTCCCGCTCGATGGGCAGCTTCCCCTCCGCCACCAGCTCGGCGAGGAACTCGCTGTGATGGCGCACCTGGTAGTTCCCGCCGAACTGCGGGTACTCGCGGCTCAAGGTGTTGAAGCAGTGCGGGCAGGCGGTGACGATCCTGGTCACCTGGTTGGCCTCCAGCGTTTCGATGTTGGCCTTGGCCATGGACTGGTAGAGGTACTCGTGGCCCAAGCGGCGGGCCGGGTCCCCGTTGCACCCTTCCCCCGGGCCGAGGATGGCGAAGCGCACGCCGGCCCGCTGCATCAGCCGGGCGAAGGCCCGGACCACCCGCTTGTTGCGGTCGTCGAAGGCCCCGGCGCAGCCCACCCAGTACAGGACATCGAACTCGCCAGGCTGGACGTCCTTGCCCACCACCGCTACGTCGAGGCCGGCCGTCCAATCCAGGCGCGCCCGGGCCGGGAGCCCCCAGGGGTTGCCCGAGTTCTCGAGGTTCCGGAGCGCCCCCCCCATCTCCTTGGGGAACCGGGCCTCCATCATCACCAGGTTGCGCCGCAGATCGATGATGTGGTCGATGTGCTCGATATCGACCGGGCAGTTGTACACGCACGCCCCGCAGGTCGTGCAGTCCCACACCACCTCGTCGTCGATCACCCCTGGGTTGAGCGGCGTCTTCTCGACCGCCGGCCCGCCGTGCGCTGCGGCCACGAGGGCCGGCCCGGTCTCCAGCAGGTGGTCGCGGAGCTCCATCACCAGGAGCTTGGGCGACAGCGGCTTGCCGGTGTTCCACGCCGGGCACTCCGCCTGGCAGCGGCCGCATTCCGTGCAGGTGACGGTGTCGAGCAGCTGCTTCCACGACAAGTCGGTGACCGTCGCCGCCCCGATGACGTCGTCGTCGGCCATGTTCTCGAAGTCGATGTCCGGGACCTTGAGGGCGCCCCGGGGCCGGCTGGCCCGGGAGGAGAAGAACACGTTGAAGGGGGCCGTGACGATGTGGAGGTGCTTCGAGTAGCCGAGGTACACCAGGAAGCCGAGCACCAGCAGGGAGTGGACCCACAGCAGGGCGGTGTTCCAATTGTGCAGCGCCGCCGGCGTCAGCCCGCTGAAGACATGCCGGGCGACGAGATTGCCGAGGTAGGCGGCCCGGGCCGGGTACGGGAACTGGTGGCGGGCGATGCCAGTGGCCCGCAGGCCGAGGATCGAGACCATGATCCCGGTGATCGCCAGCAGGATCCGGTCGGCCTCGCCCAGGTGGGAGCCCCGGAACCGGCCCGGCCGCACGACTTTGCGGATGACCACGGCGGTCACCACGCCCAGCAGCACGAGAGCGACGAAGGTGTCCTGCACAGCGGCCAGCGCCCCCCAGTGCCCGATCACCGGCAAGGCGAAGTGGGCCGAATAGGCGGAGCCGAAGGCCTCGACGATGGTGGTGAACAGCACGAGGAAGCCCCAGAAGATGAAGGCGTGCATGAGGCCGGGGGCAGGCCACTGCAGCAGTTTCTCCTGTCCGAGGACCACCGCCAGCTCCCGGCGGACGCGGGCCCCCAGGTGGTCGAGGCGGGGCTCCGGACGCCCGAGGCGCAGGTAGGAGACGAGTTGCCACGCCCGGCGCCCGGCGAGGCCCAGCCCGGCGGCGATGGCCAGCGTCATGAGGACTTTGGTGACCACCCCGAGATCCTACGGTTCAGCGGCCGCCGCCGGTTAGCTGCCGGTCAGCGGGCCGTCAATTTGTCGAAATTTGAAGTCTGTGAGTGGTGAGGTCCCTCCAGCACCCCCAAACACTCACAGCCGCGTCGCGGGAGGAGATTTTCCCCGAAGCCGCCTGCGGAAGACGCCGGAGGCTCAGCCTCCGCGGCTGATGATCTGCGCCCGCAGGGTCGAGAGCTCCTGCTGGCGCTTGGCCAGGTCCCGGGCCTCGGCCGACTGGCTCTGCAGTTCCTTCAGGGTGGCGTCCACCGCTGCAGAGCGGGTCTTCATCTCCTGCTTCAGCGACTCGATCTCGGCGGCCGCCGCCCGGGTGGTCCGGCCAAAGGCATTCTTCGGGGCATCCTGGAGCTGCTTCAGCCGGGCATTCATGTCCCGGACCTGCTGGGCGCCCATGTTCGACTGCCCGAGCGAGGTGCGCGACGCCTGCTGGAGCGTGTGCAGGCGCTGCTCGACCCGAGCAAGTTCGGTCTCGACGTCGCGAAGGTTGATGCCCACCCCCTCCCGGCTCCGGCTACCCGATATCTGCTCGCGTAGCCTACTAAGTCAGGGCGATGGGATACCACGCCAGCCCGCCCAGCCGGCCCGGCCGCCAGCCCTCCCGCCCCGACCGGCACCGCTGGTACCGATCACCATCAGAAAAGTTGACAGCCTGGCACTCAAGTCCTACTCTGGAGACCAGTTCCAGCAGTGCCAGCAGCTCGAGCAGCGCCAAACCCAGACACGGACCAGCAATCGAAAGGACTATCCCCATGCCAAAGGCTGTCGGTATCGATCTCGGGACGACCAACTCCGTCGTCTCTGTCCTCGAGGGCGGTGAGCCGGTCGTCATCCCCAACGCCGAGGGGCACCGGACCACGCCGTCGGTGGTGGCGTTCTCCAAGTCGGGCGAGATCCTGGTCGGCGAGGTGGCCAAGCGCCAGGCGATCACGAACCCGGACCGCACCTTCCGCTCCATCAAGCGCGAGATGGGCACCGACTGGTCCACCTCGGTGGACGGCAAGCGGTGGACCCCCCAGGAGATCTCCGCCCAGATCCTCATGAAGCTGAAGCGGGACGCCGAGGCCTACCTGGGCGACAAGATTGTCCAGGCGGTCATCACCGTCCCGGCCTACTTCAACGACGCCCAGCGCCAGGCCACCAAGGAAGCCGGCCAGATCGCCGGGCTCGAGGTGCTGCGCATCATCAACGAGCCCACGGCGGCATCCCTCGCCTACGGTCTCGACAAGTCCACGGACCAGACCATCCTGGTCTTCGACCTCGGCGGCGGCACGTTCGACGTCTCGCTGCTGGAGATCGGTGATGGCGTCTTCGAGGTCAAGGCCACCTCCGGTGACACCCACCTGGGCGGTGACGACTGGGACCAGCGCATCATCGACCACCTCCTCAAGGAAGTGAAGAACCAGCACGGCGTGGACCTCTCCGGTGACCGGATGGCCCTGCAGCGCCTGAAGGAGGCCGCCGAGAAGGCCAAGATCGAGCTCAGCCAGGCCCAGGAGAGCACCATCAACCTGCCCTTCCTGACCGCCACCGCGGCCGGACCGCTGCACTTCGAGATGAAGCTGACCCGCTCGGCCTTCGAGCAGCTGACCGAGGACCTCGTTGCCCGCTGCAAGGACCCGTTCCTGCAGGCGGTCAAGGACTGGGACAAGCCGGTGTCGGGGATCGACCACGTCATCCTCGTGGGCGGCTCCACCCGGATGCCGATGGTGGTCGAGCTGGTCAAGTCGCTGACCGGGGGCAAGGAGCCCCACAAGGGCGTCAACCCGGACGAGGTCGTGGCCATCGGTGCCGCCCTCCAGGCCGGCGTGCTGAAGGGCGAGGTCAAAGACGTCCTGCTCCTCGACGTCACGCCCCTGTCGCTCGGCATCGAGACCAAGGGCGGCATCTTCACCAAGCTCATCGAGCGCAACACCACCATCCCGACGAAGAAGTCCGAGGTCTTCTCGACCGCCGAGGACAACCAGCCTTCGGTGGAGGTCCACGTGCTGCAGGGCGAGGCCGAGACGGTGTACTCGCCCGGCGCCCGGACGCTGGGGCGGTTCCAGCTGGTCGGCATCCCGGCAGCCCCACGGGGCATGCCGCAGATTGAGGTCACCTTCGACATCGACGCCAACGGCATCGTGCACGTGGCGGCCAAGGACCTCGGCACCGGCAAGGAGCAGGCCATGACCATCACCGGTGGCACGGCGCTCCCCAAGGACGAGATGGAGAAGATGATGCGGGAGGCCGAGCGCTTCGCCGAGGAGGACAAGCGGCGCCGCGAAACGGCGGAGGCCCGCAACATGGCCGACAACCTCGCCTACCAGACCGAGAAGACCCTGAAGGAGCACGGCTCCAAGCTGTCCGACGCTGACCGGCGGGCGGTCGAGCAGGCCCTCGGCGAGGTCAAGGACGCCCTGAAGACCGACGACGTCGCCCGTATCCGCTCGGCATCCGATGCCCTGGTGTCGGCCAGCCACAAGCTCGCCGAGCAGATCTACCAGACCAGCCAGTCCGCCGCCGGGGGCACCGCCTCCGGCGGGGCGGGCGGCGCCCAGTCGGCCAGCGGGTCGGACGACGACGTCGTCGACGCCGAGATCGTGGAGGAGGGTGGCTCCGGGGCTTAGGCCCCCGAGCCGCCCCCAGCGCCCCCGACCCGAGCCAAAGAGGAGGACTGATACGACATGGATGAGCAGAGGACCCCACCCGAAGGGCCACCCCGGCAGGTCACCATCCGTGACCGCCGCCGGGTCAACCCCGAAGGCAGCCGCCCGGTCGAGGCGGTGCGCACCGCGCCCGCGCCCAGCGCAGGCGGCGGGGCGCCGGAGCCGGAGAGCGCGACCCCCGAGCCGGCGGTGCCGGACACCGGCGCGCAGCTGGCCGCCGCCCAGGCGGAGGCGGCGGGCCACCTGGAGGATCTGCAGCGCCTCAAGGCGGAGTTCGACAACTACCGCAAGCGCATCGTGAAGGAGCAGACCGGGCTGGTCGAGCGGGCGGCGGCGGGGCTGGCGTTCCGGCTCCTGCCGGTGCTGGACAGCTTCGAGCTGGCGGTCGCCTCGGCCGAGGGAACCCGGGACTTCGAGCGCATGCTGAAGGGCATCGAGATGGTCTTCGGCGAGCTGAAGGAGGTGCTGGGTTCCGAGGGCCTCGAGCGCATCGATGCCCGGGGCAAGTCCTTCGACCCCAACCTGCACGAGGCCGCCCTCGAGGTGGACGGCGACGGCCGGGGCGAACCGTATGTCGCCGAGGAGCTGCGCACGGGTTACACGTTCAAGGGCCGGGTGCTGCGCCCGGCGATGGTCAAGGTGGCACGCTAGGCCGGCGCACGGAGCCGGGGGAGACGGACATGCCAGAGCGCGAGTGGGCAGAGAAGGATTACTACGCCACCCTCGGCGTGCCGAAGACCGCGAGCGAAACCGAGATCAAGAAGGCCTACCGCAAGCTGGCCCAGAAGTACCACCCGGACGCCAACCCGGGCGACAAGGGCGCCGAGGAGAAGTTCAAGGAGGTCTCCCACGCCGCCGACGTCCTGACCGACACCAAGAGCCGCAAGGAGTACGACGACTTCCGGGAGATGGTCAGCTCGGGCTTCGGCGGGTTCCCGGGCGGCGGCTGGGGCAGTCCGGGCGGGGCCGGCGGAGGCCGGCGCATCCGGGTCGAGGACCTGGGTGACCTGGGCGACATCTTCGGGACCACCTTCGGGGGTGGGGGCCGCGGTGGGGGCGGGCAGGCCACCGACGACATCTTCTCGTCGATCTTCAGCCGGGTGGGCGGCGCCACCAAGGGCCGCGACCTGGAGACCGACATCGTCCTCACCTTCCGGGAAGCCCTCGATGGCACGCTGGCCAACCTGAAGCTCACCGAACCGGGGACGGGCAAGCAGCGCACCCTCAAGGTGCGGATCCCCGCCGGTGTCCAAGATGGCGCCCGGATCAAGGTGACCGGCAAGGGCAGCCCGTCCAGCAACGGCGGCAAGCCCGGCGACCTGTACGTGACCGTCGGCGTCGTGACCCACCCGATCTTCGGCCGCAAAGGCAAGGACCTGACGCTGAACCTGCCGATCACCTTCCCGGAGGCGGCCCTGGGGGCCGAGGTCGCGGTGCCGACGCTCGACGGCCCCCCGGTCACCCTCAAGGTGCCGGCGGGCACCCAGCACGGCCGGACCTTCCGCATCCGGGGCAAGGGGGGCGGGGGCGAGGGCCAGAAGGGCGACCTGCTGGTCACCGCCACACTGGTCGTGCCGCAGAAGCTCAGCCGGGAAGCCCGGGAGGCCCTCGAGGCCTTCGCCACGGCGGTGCCCGAGAACCCCCGCGACCACCTCGCCCAACCCACCCCCGAGGGGAGGTGAGGGCAATGGGTGCCGGCGGCTACGACCCGGACGGCAGGCTGTCCAGCGACTTCGCCGAGCCCTACTCCGAGCCCTACTCCGAGCGGGCGGTGTACGTGATCAGCGTGGCGGCCGACCTGGCCGGGGTGCACCCCCAGACCCTGCGCATCTACGAACGCAAGGGCCTCCTGTCCCCGAAGCGCACCCCAGGCAACAGCCGGCGGTACTCCGAGCGGGACGTCGAGCGGCTGCGCCAGATCCAGCGCCTCACCCAGGAGGGGGTCAACCTCGCCGGGGTGCGCATCATCATGGAGATGCAGCGCCGCCTCGATGAGATGCAGCGCAACCTCGACGCCCGCCGCCAGGCAGTGGCGGAGGCCGCCGAGGAGCGCCCACCGGCGGGCCGGCCCACCCGGCCGCACTGGGGCGTCCTCGCCCGGCTCGACGATGTCCGCAACATCTATGAACTGCGCGCCGGACCTCGGTCCGCGCCCCGCGCGGGCCCCGGAGCCCGGGGCTGAGAAGCCACGGAAGCGCAAGGTATTCAAGGAGTATTCAAGGAGGCTGATGCCGAGATGGACCTCAACAAACTGACCCGACGCTCGCAGGAGGCGCTCGCCGCCGCCCAGGCGCTGGCCACCCAACGCAACCACCAGATCATCGAGCCCGAGCACCTGCTCCACGCCCTGCTCTCCTCGCCCGAGGGCGTCGTCTTCGGCGTCGTGCAGCGCCTCGGGGCGGTGCCCACCACGCTCCGGGAGCGGGTGGATGCCCTGCTCGCCCGCATCCCCAAGGTGTACGGCGGCGGCGGCGAGGCCCGCATCGGCCCGGCGCTGTCCAAGGTGCTGGACCGCGCCTTCACCGAGGCCGAGAAGCTGACCGACGAGTACGTCTCCACCGAGCACCTGCTCCTGGGCCTGGTCGAGACCGCCGGGTCCACCCGGCTCGGCCCGGTGTTCGCCGAGTTCGACATCACCCGCGACCGCCTGCTGGCCGCCCTGGTGGAGATCCGGGGCACCCAGCGCGTGACCTCGCAGGACCCCGAGAGCACCTACCAGGCCCTCGAGCGCTTCGGCCGGGACCTGACCGACCTGGCCCGCAAGGGCAAGCTGGACCCGGTCATCGGCCGGGACGACGAGATCCGCCGGGTCATGCAGGTGCTGTCCCGGCGCACCAAGAACAACCCGGTGCTCATCGGCGAGCCGGGGGTGGGCAAGACCGCCATCGTCGAGGGCATCGCCCGGCGGATCGTGGACGGGGACATCCCCGAGTCGTTGCGGGACAAGCGGATCATGGCCCTGGACATCGGCTCGATGGTGGCCGGCTCCAAGTACCGGGGCGAGTTCGAGGAGCGGATGAAGGCGGTACTGAAGGAGATCGTCGACTCCCACGGCGAGGTCATCACGTTCGTGGACGAGTTGCACACCATCGTGGGTGCCGGCGGCGCCGAGGGCGCGGTGGACGCCGGCAACATGATCAAGCCCATGCTGGCCCGGGGCGAGCTGCGCATGATCGGCGCTACCACGCTCGATGAGTACCGCAAGCACATCGAGAAGGACCCCGCCCTGGAGCGCCGCTTCCAGCCCGTGATGGTGAACCCGCCGTCGGTGGAGGACACCATCGCCATCCTGCGCGGCCTGAAGGAACGCTACGAGGTCCACCACGGCGTGCGCATCCAGGACGCCGCCCTGGTGGCGGCCGCCATACTCTCCGACCGCTACGTCACCGGGCGCTTCCTGCCCGACAAGGCCATCGACCTCATCGACGAGGCCGCCAGCCGCCTGCGCATCGAGATCGACTCGATGCCGATGGAGATCGACGTGGTGGAGCGTCGGCGCAAGCAGCTCGAGATCGAACGCGCCGCGCTGCGCAAGGAGACCGACGCCCCGTCGAAGGAGCGGCTCGCCCGGCTGGAGGAGGAGCTGGCCCGCCTGACCGAGGAGTCCTCCGGGCTCAAGGCGCACTGGCAGCTGGAGAAGGATGCCATCGGCCGCATCCGGACCATCAAGGCGGACATGGACAGCGCCAAGGCGGCCGCCGAGCAGGCCGAGCGGGAGGGCGACCTCGGCAAGGCCGCCGAGTTGCGCTACGGGCGCCTGGTGGAGCTGGAGAAGGACCTCCAGGAGGCCAACGCCGCCCTGAACCAGCTCCAGGCAGGCAACAAGATGCTGAAGGAGGAGGTGGACGAGGAGGACATCGCTGAGGTGGTCGCCCGCTGGACCGGCATCCCGGTGTCCCGGCTGCTGGAGGGCGAGCTGCAGAAGCTGGTCCGCATGGAGGACGCCCTGCACACCCGGGTCATCGGCCAGGACCAGGCGGTGTCCGCGGTGGCGAACGCCATCCGGCGGTCCCGGGCGGGCCTGGCGGACCCCAACCGGCCCATCGGCTCCTTCCTGTTCCTCGGCCCGACGGGCGTCGGCAAGACCGAGCTCGCCCGGGCGCTGGCGGAGTTCCTCTTTGATGACGAGCGGGCGGTGATCCGCCTGGACATGAGCGAGTACATGGAGAAGCACACGGTGTCCCGGCTCTACGGCGCCCCGCCGGGCTACGTCGGCTACGACGAGGGCGGCCAGCTCACCGAGGCGGTGCGCCGCCGGCCCTACGCCGTGGTCCTGCTGGACGAGATCGAGAAGGCCCACCCCGACGTCTTCAACGTGCTCCTCCAGGTCATGGACGACGGCCGCATGACCGACGGCCAGGGGCGCACGGTGGATTTCCGCAACACCATCCTGATCATGACCTCGAACGTGGGGTCGGGTTGGATCCTGAGCCTGACCAACGAGGGCAGGGACGACGAGCACATGTCCGAGAAGGTGATGGAAGCCGTGCGGGAGACCTTCAAGCCCGAGTTCCTGAACCGGGTGGACGAGATCGTCGTGTTCCGGCGCCTCTCCGAGGACCAGCTCGGGGCCATCGTCGACATCCAGCTCGGCTGGCTGGCCCGGCGCATGGCCCAGCGCCGGATCGGTCTCGAGGTGACGCCCCCGGCCCGGGCGTACCTGGCGCACCGGGGGTACGACCCGGCCTTCGGCGCCCGGCCGCTGCGCCGCCTGATCGCCAAGGAGCTGGCCGACCAGATCTCGATGTCGCTGCTGCAGGGCGGCTACACCGAGGGGGACACCGTGGAGGTCGATCTCGGCCCCGACGGGACCCTGACCTTCCGCAGGCAGGAGGCCCCCGTCGGCGCCGCCCCCTGAGCGGCGCCGAACCGGGCTCGACCGCAACTGAAGCGATGGTCATGGGGTGCTCATGCGATGTTGGCATAGCCGCGGCAAAGCCATGCCCGCCAATCCGGAACCGGCATCGGGGCAGGCCCGACGCCTTGCGGTGCCTCGCCGGGCGATGGGAAACTGGTGGGGCACAAGCTGCACCGAGACCATCGAAGAAAGGAGGTGATCGACATGCCGTCGCTCTGTTGAGCGGATGCTGGGGCGACCTGTAAGGTCCCGATTTCGGCTCCGACCAAGGAAGAGTTGATGCGGCGTGTTGTGGACCACCTGATCAACGTCCACAACGTTCGTCCCCCGACGAAGACCGTACTCAACTACCTGGAGACCAAGATCAAGTACTAAGACCTTCAGGTGTGCCGGTCCCCAGGTCTTGGGGACCACCGGACACCCGTACACCTCCCACCGCCGGGGCCCAGGTCCCGGCGGTGGCGCGCCCGGGGGCGGTTCAGGACCGCTGGGGGCCGCCCCGGGTGAGCAGGACCGCGGCCCCGGCACCCACCGCCAGGGCGAGCACCAGCGCCCCGGCCAGGAACCAGGGCGTGCTGGTGGAGGACGACTTCTTCGCCGGCCCGGCCGCCTTCGGCGATGCCGGGGGGCGCCTGCCGGGTGTCGACGGGCTCGGGCTGGGCGATGGCGGCGGGGGCGCCTTCAGCGTGACGGTGACGCCCTCCGACACCACCCGGGACACACCGTCGTCGGCCACCACCGCGGCCTGGTAGGCCCCCGGTGCCAACCCGGCACCCGCCGGGTCCCACGTCACCGACGCCGCTCCTCCCGTCACGGGCGCCGGAGTGGTGGAGCCGGTCCCGGTCACGCCTGGGCCGGTGTATTCGATGCTGACGTTGGCGGCATGGTTGAGGTTGAAGGAGAACGTCGCCGGGGTTCCCGTGGCCGCCGTGGCGCTGGCCGAGACCCCCGAGATGGTCACCGTCGGGGGGATGGCGCCGCCCGGCCCGGGCGCCGGGGCGATGGTGAGCGAAGACCCGCCCGTGATGGTGACCGCGCCCGAGACCCCCGAGGGGCCCCCGCTCACCTGCACCGACCCCCCGGGCGCCACGGTCACCTGCTGCACCCCGGTGGCCAGCAGGATGCGGATGCTGCCCGGTTCCGGCACGGTCACCGGCTGCAGGCCGCCGTAGTAGTAGGCGAGGATCTGCTGGTAACTCTGCCCCTTGGCCGCCTTGCCCTCAGCCCCCCACTGCACCATGCCCACGCCGTGGCCCCAGCCCCGCCCGGTCATGACCACGGCGTCGGCCTGCTGGGTCAGCGTCATCCAGATGGAAGGAACGGTCTGGGGGAGATGCCCGCCCCCGGTGGCGGCACTGGGGTAGCGCTTGGGCGTGAGGCAGTCGGCCTGATTGTTCAGCGAGTTGCGGAACGTCGAGACCGGCAGGGTCTTGGACTGTCCCGGCCCCGAGATCGCGATGTTGGTGCCCTGCTGGCTGACGGTGGTGATCGCCCCGGTGCCCCACTGCCCGGCCAGATTCAGGGCCTGGGCGAGGTCGGTCAGCGGCATGCGGACGGTCCAGTTCGAGGTCGGCGAAGCGCCGTCGTCGTTCTCCACCACCGGCTGCAGGTAGGGCAGGGGAGGCCCGTTGAACACAGTGGCGTTGGAGTAGGTGTGGCCATTGGAGGTGGAGAAGTACAGGGCGTCGATGGGCTTGCCCTGGTACTCCAGGATCTGGCCGGCGGTGTCGTTGACCGCCTGCACCCAGCGGTCCCCGTACGGCCCGTTCTGGACCGACTCGCCCCGGTACACCTGGCAGGCGTCGGTGGAGCACAGGTCGTAGTGCAGGCCATCCACCGTGGACCCGTTGAGGTGCGAGATGGCGTAGGTGCGGGCGGCCACCACCTGCGCCTCGAGCGCGGCCAGGGGCCAGCTGGTGGGCACCTCGGCGATGCCCTTGAGGTAGTCGGCGAAGCTGAGCTGCGTGATGAGGTAGAGCCTGCCATTGGGCTCCCGGCCCACCTCGAGGGTCCCCGGGAACGCCGCCACCACCGGCTGGGGTTGGTTGGGGGGGCAGAGGCCGGGCACCGAGGGGAAGATGGCATCGACCGTATCGGAAGCCCCCGGGCTGGCCGGGGTGAAGGTGATCGGCCCCACCGGGGCCTGGTCCCCGGCCCGGGGGGCGGCGGCGCTGGCGCCGCTCCGGGCGGCCGCCGGCGTGCGGAACCCGATCGGGGCGGCGGTGGCGGCGAACACCAGGAGGGCCAGCCCCCACCGGAGGCGGGGCTTCATGCGGGCTTCGCCCCGGTGACGGGCCCGGGTATCCCTCCGGGCTTGGCGCCGGGATGGGAGAATCCCGGGATGCCATCGCACGCCCGCACCGACGAGTGGACCGGACTCATCTCCCTAGACGCCGTGCACGAGGCGGCCGCCCGGCTGGCCGACATCTGCCTACCGACGCCGGTCTGGCCGTCACGGATCCTCTCGAGGATGGCTGGAGGCTCGACCCTGCTCAAATGCGAGAATCTCCAGCGAACCGGGTCCTTCAAGATACGAGGAGCCTACAACCGGATCGCCCGGCTTTCCGGCGAGCAGCGCGCCCGGGGTGTGGTGGCCGCCAGCGCCGGGAACCACGCCCAGGGCGTCGCCCTGGCGGCCGCGCTCCTGGGCGTGCGCTCCACGGTGTTCATGCCGGCCGGGGCGCCGCTGCCCAAGGTGGAGGCCACGAAGAAGTACGGGGCGGACGTGGTGCTGCACGGGGCGGTCTACGACGAATCCCATGAGCAAGCCCTCGCCTTCGCCGAGGAGCACGGCGCGGTCCTGGTGCATCCCTTCGACCACCCCGACGTGATCGCCGGGCAGGCCACCGTCGCCCTCGAGATCCTGGAGCAGACGCCGGATGTCCGCACGATCGTGGTACCGATCGGCGGCGGCGGGCTGATCTCCGGCATCGCCGCCGCGGCCAAGGCCCTGCGCCCGGACATCCGGATCGTGGGCGCCGAGCCGGCGGGCGCCGCCACCCTGCGCCGCTGCCTGGACGAGGGCCGGGTGGTCACCCTGCCCGAGGTCTCCACGATCGCCGACGGGCTGGCCGCCAAGCGGGGGGGGGACCTCACCTTCGAGTACGTGCGCCGCCTGGTGGACGACGTTGTGCTGGTCACCGAAGAGGAGATCGCCCAGGCCCTCCTGCTCATGACCGAGCGGGCGCGGCTGTTGTTGGAGCCGGCCGCGGCGGTCGGCGTGGCGGCGGCGATGACCCAGCGCTCGACGCTCACCTTCCCGGCGGTGGTGGTCGCCTCGGGGGGCAACATCGACCCGATGCTGCTGTTGCGGGTGATCCGCTTCGGCATGACCGCCGCCGGGCGCTACTTCGCCTTCCGCACCAAGCTGCACGACCGGCCGGGCGAGTTGGAGCGCCTGGCTGCCGCCGTCGCCGGGGTGGGGGTCAACGTGGTGGGCATCGAGCACCGGCGGGAGGGCATCCTGCACTCGGTCCTGGGCGATGTCGAGGTGACCATCCAGGTCGAGCTGCGCGGGCCCGAGCACGTGGAGCAGCTGACCGCCCGCCTCCACGAAGCCGGCTACGAGGTGGACCCGCTGTAGCGAAAGGTACACCCCTGGGTAGTATGGAGCCATGCAAATCACCATCGAGTTCTGTGTCGTCTGAGACTACACAGACAAGGCCGTCGGTCTGGCGACCCAGCTCCTCAACGACATACCCCGCGACATCCAGAGCCTCACACTGATCCCGTCCGGAGGGGGCGTGTTCGAGGTGTCGGCCAACGGCGACCTCGTGTACTCCAAGAAAGCCACCAAGCGCCACCCCACCTACCAGGAAGTCCGGGCAGCGCTGAAGCCGTACGCCGCCACCTAAGGCCTCACCCCCCGGCCAGGCGCCGGTAGTCCTCCAGGGTGTCGAGGTCGGGCGGGATCTCGGCATCCACCGGGACCCGGTACACCCAGTCCCGGTGCGCCTTGATGACCTCCCGGGCCCCCTGGTCGCCGGTCACTGCCATCAGGTCGGGCCACACCGAGCGGGCAAACAGGACCGGGTGGCTGGGCGTTCCCCGGTAGCTGGCCTGCACGATGGGGCCGTGCCCCGCCCGGAAGCCGCCCGCCACCGCGGCGATGGTCGATGCCGGCATCCCGGGCTGGTCGCCGAGGAGCACCACCGCGGCGTCCGACTCCGCCGACGCCGCCGCCAGCCCGGTGCGCAGCGAACTCGCCTGCCCGGTGGCGTAGTCCGGGTTCACCACCGTGCGGGCGCCCGCCGGCAGTGCCAGCACCGAGCCGACCTCCGGGGCCATGTGGCCCAACACCACCACGATCTCGTCCAGCCCGGCCTCCGCCGCGGCATCCAGCGTGTGTTGGAGGAGCGGCTTGCCGCCCAGCACCAGCAACTGCTTGGGCCGGCCGAGGCGGGATGACGTCCCGCCGGCCAGCACGATCCCCGAGATCACAGCCCCAGCCTCCCACACATCCGGGCGGCCCAATCCGCTGCTGGCCCCGGACATCCCCAAAAACCAAACACCCCCCGGAAACCCGGGGGGTGCTGGGAACTGCGGGGCCGAAAGCTACGGCTTGATCGGCGTCTGCTGGTAGGCGCAGGGCGGACCCGTTGCCAGGAGGACGCTGCCGAGCGAGAGGCCAGCTGCGGTGCTGAAACCACCGGTCAGACCACAGAAGTCGCCTTCGATGCCGACCACGTTGTTGACGATCGAGGTCGTGTCGCTCTTGATCTTCTGCACGTCGGTGAGGATCACGCTGGACTGCGTGCCCCGGATGGTGGCGAGGAGCGAGGCAATCGAACCCGGGCCGGAGTTGACGACGCCCAGGATCGAGGCGACCTGGCCCCGGATGGTGTGCACCAGCCCGTTGATGCTCTGCACGGGCGGCGTGATGCCGTCCACCTCTTGGTCGATGTGTGCGGCCGTGGACTGGATGACGGCGATCTGTCCGGTCAGCGGCTGCGCAGCAGCCAGGATGGACGAGGCCGTCTGCTCGGTCATGTTGAGTTGCGCAACATAGCCCGTGTCGTGCTTGGAACTCGACAGGTCACCGGTGATGACCGTCACTTTGGAGTTGATCTCCTGAGCAGCAACTAGCGTGCGGGTCAGAACCAGCACCGCCGAGAGTGCCCAGGCAATGACGATGATCAGGGCGATACCCGCCTGCCCTCGATCACTGCGAATGCCTCTCATGAACACCTCCGTCGAAATCCTGGTTCGTTATGCGCCGCAGCTGCCGCCGGCGAGGGTCTTCACGATGCCGCTGCAGATGTCGTGGGCTCGGATCTGAATACCGGTGGAGTCGTTCAGCAGGGTGTTGGCCTGGTCGAGGTCTGCCTTGATGGCGGTCAAGCCCACCGTGGAGTTGCCGTCGATCTGGTTCACGTCGCTGATGATGCCCTTGATGCTGGTCGAGTCGGCTGTTGCCAGCACGCTCTCGATGGTGTTCAGACCGCCCTCCGTGACCACCAGGGTGGCCTCGGTGTCCTTCAGGGACGGGTCAATGACGGTCAGCTGGTTGTTGATGTCCGTCAGGGACCCGATGATCGCGTCCGCCTGGGCCGGGATCGGCTTCAGGGCGGTGTCGATCGAGGTCAGCGTGCCGTTGATGTTGGCGACGTGCTGCGGCAGGGGGTTGACATCCCCGTTGATGCCGGTCACGTTGCCGGTGGTGACCGCCAGGGACTTGTTGATGGAGTCCAGGGCGGAAATGATGCCGAGCAGGAAGCCGATCACCACGAGGACCACCAGGACCCCGATCGTGACCCACACCTTCAGCCACCGGCTCGCGCTCATCATAGGAGCGGCGATATCCGGGGCGTATGCTGCTGGTCGCTGCGCCATCGGTCAGTTCTCCTTCTTCAGTCTCAACTCGTCTTAGGCCCTGTTCCGACTCTTTTAGCCGGAGCAACCCAGGCCGACAGCCCTGTCGATGGTGCAGGTCGAGATGCGGATGTTGAACGCCTCGACCCGGATGTCACCGGCGTCTCCGAGGATGCCGCCTGCCAGCGAAACAGCCGTGTCAAGGCCGCCCTTGATGGTGGCTGCGTCGCCCTGAATGGTCTGAGCAGTGTTGAGAATCGCACCGGCCGTGCCGTTGATGGCGTGAGCGGTGCCGTTGATGGCGTTCGCCGTGCCGTTGACGGAGACGGCAAAGCCGTCGATCGACTTGGCGGTGGCGATGATCGTGTTCAGCTTGGCGACCAGGGACTGGCTGCCGTCCGACGCCGTGCCCGCCGCCGTGTGGAGAATCGACGTGGCGATGGCGTTGGTGTGCGTCAGCTGCGAGATAACTGAGGTGTCACCCTTGATGCTGTTGGCACCCGACTGGATCGTCGAGGCCTTGTTGTTGATCGAGTTGGCAACGTCGACGGTACGCAGCAGCAGGTAGAACGACACCACGACTGCGACGACCACAACGACGAGGCCGATCGCCCCTTGCCCTCCCTCGGTCTTGAGAAGCCTTCGCATACGCTCCAACATGACCCCCTTCACCTTCCCGTGTACGGACCCGTCCGCAGGTTCTGCGTACCTCCACTGCGGTACAACCCCAAGGTGCTGCCCCGATTGATGCTGGTGCTCCCCCCTACCAGGCCGGTTGAGCTCTCGCCGACCCCCATAGAGCCAGAAACGAACTCCTCAGCGAATTACTTGATGCCCGAGATGCCGGTGTACAGCCCCGTGCCGCTGGAGGTGCCGGCGGTGTTGGAACCAACTGCGACGCGGCCACTGACGACGCCTTCGATCCGCTCGGCCAGGCGGTAGAGCAGCGGAAGTGCCCCGGAGATGATCCCGAGGGTCCGGTTGATCTGTTGCAGCCCGGGGATGATCGGCTCGGCGTGGCCGATGATCTGAACGACGAGGTCGACCGTGGTGGCCAGACCGTTGTCGATCTTGGTCAGCAGGCCGGCGACCCAGTTCAGGTAGATCAACAGGACGCCGATCAACAGGATGACGTCGATCAGCGACAGCGCAACGAGAAGTGTCTTGGTCATTAGCGTGGCACCGCCTTCTTGCCGGATCCCGACAGAACCCTGGTGAGGAACAGGTGGTGGTTCAGACCCTCGGCGAGCACCGCGTCCACCTGCGTGGCGGTGTCGGCGATCAGGAAGGAAGTCCCGGTGTTGCGTGCGGTCTGACCGAGCGTCTCGACAACGCCCTCCACACCCCGGTCAATGTCCTGAACCAGGCGAATGAGCAGGGTCAGCACCCCGATGACCACCAGGACGACGACGAGACCCAGCCCGACAGCCATCCACCACCAGGTCACCTCTTCGGGGGCATACCCCGCCACGCTTGCTACTACATGGAGAACTCCTGGCATGTCCCGATCACCCCCCTAATGACTTACGAACGGTGAGCAGGTCATTGACGATGGTCGATGCATGGTCAATGGTTGTCTGCAGATCCCACAGCGGGGCGGTGTTGGTCCAACATGCTTCCAGACCCCGGATTGCCTCCTGCGCCTGCACCCCGATGTTGCGGGCGAGAACCAGGATTGCCTGCACTTCGATCACGACGATGACAATCGCAATCGTCGTCACAACGAAACCCACATACCACCCGAAGAGATTGGCATGCGTCGGGCTTGCTAGCACACTTGCCGCCGCACTCATGCGCTCAACCTCCCTCCATCCATACCGACGCCTCCTTGATTACACGGTCCCGCGGAGCGGGAACCTTTTGGGCGCTGCTGCAAGGAACTCCCGAACTGCACCACCTACATGCGCGGCCGGCCGCCGCCGCCGGAACGCCCGGCGAGGGCGTCGGCCTTGGCCCGGACCGGAGCAAGGTTGGTGTTGACGTTGCTCACCGTCGGTGGCACCGTCGAGGTCTGGTTGGCGATCGCCGCCACACCGGCGATGATCGTGCCCAGGGTGAACGTCACATGCTGCAGCTGGCTGATGATCTTGGCCAGCGAGCTGACCAGGGTGATTACGACCACGGCGATCAGCACCAGGTCGACCCATCCGAAAATACTCATGCCTTCCTCCTCTCCATCAAGAATGTGAGATAGCCACGACTGGCGGGCGCTGCTTGGGGGCCTCTAGGCTCCCCGCACCACCCGGTCGAGACCGTTGGCGTACCGGGTTGCCCCGACGGCAACTTCCTTGACGACGCTGTCGGTGACCTCAAGAAGCTCAGGCACACCGTCCAGCTCGCCCGTGAGCACAACACCGTTGGCCAAGATGCCGTCGATGTGGCCGCGAATGCTGACGATCACATCCACCACACGCTTGATCGAGACCAGATACGGGATTGCCGCCACCAAGAGGATGATGAGCAGACCAAGTGCAAACAACCCTCCGGGACCCATGAACCCTCCCTCTCTCTCTAGAACCGCTGCCCGACGTTATATAAACGCACGGGGTCCCCGTACCCCTACTTAGTCCCCGCCTACTTCTTGCCGAACTTGAACAGGTTCTTGAAGAACGCCTTGGCGGAGAGCAGCATGAGGGAGAAGCCGCTCATGGCCTTGGGCGCCTTGCCCGCCTTGCCGCCCCCCACGCCGCCACCTTTGATGTCGGCGGCCGCGCACGCGGCGAACTGCTTCATCAGGGCGCCGATGACGTCAACCATCATGCCGCGGCCGTACTGGGCGATGGCGCCCGTCATGTTGATGTCCTGGTTCAAGCGCACGGTGGTGCCGCCGCCGGCCGCCACCATGGTGGAGGTCACCTTGGCGGACGCCTGCCCCTTGCCCTTCTCCTCGGCGCCGGTGGCCACCATGACCACCCGGTGGGCGCCTTCGTTCTTCTCCTGGATGTCGATGACGCCCCCGAAGGCGAGCTTCAGCGGACCCATCGAGACCTTCACCCGGCCCTTGACCTGACGGTCGGTGGCCGACACGATCTCAGCCCCGGGCATGCACTTGGCCACCCGCGGGAAGTCGTTCATGTACTTCCATACCGTGTCCACCGGTGCTGGAATGGTGAACTCGTTGTCGATGACTACTCCCATGCCCCCTCCTCTATCGAAGCCCAGTTTTGTGCGGGAACAAACCCTATAGCTTTCACAATCTCAAAGTCCAAAACGGTGGTGGCCTGCGGCACGCCCGAGGCCGCGGAACAGCACATGGCGACGCACGGCTACGCGCGGGTGCGCGCACCGGTGGCTGGCCCCGGCAGCGAGGTGCCGCGGTCATGCAGGCAAAGACTGGGGGGTCGTACGAGGCAATACGCGGTGGTTTGAACCCCGCATCGATCAGGAGGCGCCGACGCGGGCGGCGCTGGGGGTGCCGTCGAGGTCCGTGGTGAGCTCGGAGCTGCGGTCGTGGATGTGGCCCGGCCGGTCCCGGAGGAACCCGGCGGAGCGGCCCGAGCGCACGGCGATCACCTCCGACATGATTGCCCACGCCACCTCCTCAGGGCCCTCGGCCCCGATGTCGAGGCCGGATGGGGCATAGATCTTGGCGAGGTCGGCCTCGGAGGGCTGGACGCCTTCCTTGGCGAGGTCGGTCAGCACGCTGTCCAAGCGCTTGCGGGGCCCGAGCGACCCGATGTAGGCGACAGCGGTGCCCAGGTAGGAGCGGATGTAGTCCTTGTCCCGAAGGTAGTTGTGGCTCATCACCAGGACGAAGGTGCGGTGATCGGCGCCCGTGACCGAGGCGGCCTCCTCCGGCCGGCTCAGAGGCACGAAGCCTTCCGCCTCGGGGAAGCGGTCCTTGGTGAGGAAGCGGTCGCGGTCGTCCACGACGATGGGCCGCCAGCCGAGCTGGGCGGCGAAGCGCACCACCGGGATGGCGTCGTGGCCGGCGCCACACACCAGCAGGCGGGGGCTGGGCTCCAACACCTCGACGAAGGCGGTGAACGTGGCGTCGCCGATGGCGATCGGGCGCTTGATCGAGGCGCCGGTGGCCAGCGCCTCGGCGGCGGCCACCACGGCGGCCTCGTCGGCGGCGGTGCTGCCCAGCGAGCGCTCGCTCCGCCCGTCGGGGTGGACGAGGATCCGGCCCCCGTGCTCGACCCCTTCGGCGGTGCCGGCATCGATGACGGTGACCACGGCCAGATCCCGTTCCTCACTGAGCGCCCGGCGCAGGTCGGCGGTCACCTCGACCGCCTTCTCGGCCGGCTCGACAAAGAGCTCGACGGCACCGTTGCAGCCGAGACCCCAGCCCCAGACCGCCTCGTCGTCGGCGGTGAGATCGAAGTCCACCATGGTGGCCTTGCCATTGCCCATCACCCGGCGGGCCACCTCCTGCACATCGCCTTCCAGGCAGCCGCCTGAGATGTTGCCCACCATGTCGCCGGACTCCGGCACCAGCAGGCGGGCACCCGGGCGCCGGTAGGTGGATCCCCGGACGGCCACGATGGTGGCGAGTGCCATCTTCTCCCCCCGACCGGCGAGGGTCTCGATGGCTTCCAGGACGTCGGCGATTTCGCTGCTCATGTGTGCGGCTCCCTCGTTACCCGGCCCTCACCCCGCCATCGGGTGGGCCTTGCCGCGGTCCTACGCCGGGACGGCAAGGTAGCTGGCAGGGTCTTTTTCAAACTTCTTCTTGCATGCCGGGCAGCAGAAGTAGAAGGTCTGCCCGTCGTGCTCCGTCGTGAAGCGGGCGGTGGCGATGTCCACGAGCATCTCGCACACGGGGTCCACCGCCTCGCCCAGCTCGGCGACCCGCTCTGCGGGCGCCATCTCGGCGTCGGGCGCCATCTCGGCGTCGGGCGGCGCCGTATGGGCAAAGGTGACCAGCGCACGGTTGGCGGCCACGAACTGCACCAGCTCGGCCAGCACACCGACCGCGATCTCGTCATGGCGCAGGCTGCCGAGGTCCAGCCCGGCGGGCGCCTTCATCCGGGTGAGCTGCTCTGGGCTGTAGCCCACGTCGCTCAGCCACTCCATCACCGACTTGCCCCGCTTGCGGGAGGCGATCAGACCGATGTATGCCGCCGGTGACGCCAGGGCCTTGTCGACGGCCAGCTCGTCGTACTGGCCTTGTGTGGCCACTACCACCAGCGAGCCTTCGTTGACTCCGGCGAGTTCCAGATCCAGGGTGGTGACCACACGGCCCGCCTCCGGGTGGGCCTCGGGGTCACCCTTGTCATCCACCACGACGGTGCGCCAACCCAGGGTGTTGGCCATCCGGGTCAGGGTCCCCACCAGGGGCGTGCGGCCGATGACCACGAGGTGCGGCTTGGGCAGCACCGGCTGCACGAACAGCTCGATGGCCCCCTCGCTCTGGCACTGCATGGGGACGAGGCTGATGCCGTCGCCCTCCCGGGCCTTCAGCTCCTCGGGAGAGCCGAGGAGTACCACCCGGGCCTCACCGGACTCGATGGCCTTCCGGGACTCCCGGATGACCACTGCCTCGGAGCACGCCCCGGACAACCAGCCGCGGACCTTGCCGGCGGCGGTGACGATGGCCTGGTTGCCCGGCTGTGCCGAGGAGGGGGCCCGACGCCACACCACGGTGGCCAGAGCGAAGGGCTCGCCCCGTCGGGACAACTCCTGGCGCAACTCGAGAAGATCCTCAGCCATCATCACCGCCGCCTAACTTGGTCAACTGTTGTAGCTATTCACAACGATGCTGCGTACTGCGGTATTCCGACGTCGCCGGCTTAGGTGCCGGGCAGCGGCGGGGTGCCAGGCACGTCGTGCTTGTAGTGCATGGCTTCCCACACACGGCTCGACAGGCACGGCATGTCGATGTTGCGGACCCCGAGGTGGGCGATGGCGTCGACCACGGCGTTCACGAAGGCGGCGGGGCCACCCACGCAGCCGCACTCCCCGATGCCCTTGCACCCGATCGGGTGGTGAGGCGACGGGGTGACGACCTCGTACAGCTCGAAGTGCGGGGTCTCCCAGGCGGTCGGGATCATGTAGTCCATGTAGTTGGCCCCGATGCAGTTGCCCTGGGAGTCGAACGTGATCATCTGGTGGTACGCCATGGCGAACGCCTCGGCGAGACCGCCGTGCAGCTGCGCCTCCACGATCATCGGGTTGATGCGGACGCCGCAGTCGTCAACGCCGATGAACTTGAGGACATCCCACTCCCCGGTGTCGGGGTCGACCTCGACCGTGGTGATGTACACGTCGAACGGCCAGGTCATGTTGGGCGGGTCGTAGTACGCGTTGTTCTCCAGGCCGGGCTCGAGGCCGTCGGGCATGTTGGTGTAGGCCGCGAAGGCGCAGTCCTGGATGGTGACGCCGCGGTTGGGGGCGGAGCGCACGTAGAAGCGCCCGAGCTCCCACTCCACGTCTTCCTCGGATACCTCGAGGAGGTGGGCGGCGAGCTTCTTGGCCTTGGCCCGCACCTTGCGGGAGACCATGGCAGTGGCGGCGCCGGCGGTCGGGGTGGACCGGGAGGCGTAGGTGCCCATGCCGAACGGCGTGTTGTCGGTGTCGCCGTGCTGGACCAGGATGTCGTCCGCCGGGATCCCCAGCTCGTGGGTCACGATCTGAGCGAAGGTGGTCTCGTGGCCCTGACCCTGCGTCTTGGAACCGATCTTCAGGACGGCCTTGCCGGAGGGGTGAACCCGCAGCTCGGCGGAGTCGAACATCTTGATGCCGATGATGTCGTACTCACGGGAGTTGCCGGCGCCCAGCGGCTCCGACATCGTCGAGATGCCGATGCCCAGGAGGCGGCCCTGGCTGCGAGCCTGCTTCTGGCGCTCGAGGAAGCCGTAGTAGTCGATCTTCTCCAGGCCCAGGTCCAGGCACTTGTCGTAGTCACCGGAGTCCAGCAGGAACCCGAACGTGGTGCGGTGCGGGAACTCCCGGACGAAGTTGACCCGGCGGAACTCGGCCTGGTCCATGCCGATCTCGTAGGCGCAGGTCTGCATGAAGCGCTCCTGGAACAGCATCGACTCGGTGATCCGGAACGAGCACCGGTAGGCGACACCCCCGGGAGCCTTGTTGGTGTAGTGGCCCTGGGCGGTCATGTAGCCGTAGGGGATGTCGTAGCAGCCGAAGATCGAGTGGAACAGGCCGATCTTGAACTTGGTCGGCTGGGCGTCCGAGAAGAACCCACCGTTGTCGGTGTCGGCGTGGATGCGCACCGCCTGGATCTTGCCGTCCTTGCGGATGGCGGCGTCGCAGTGGAAGTAGATGTCCCGGGCGAACGACGACGAGATAAGGTTGCCGGTCTTGTCCTCGATCCACTTCACCGGCCTGGTGAGAAGGATGGAGGCCAGGATGGCGATGACGTAGCTGGGGTACACCGGCACCTTGTTGCCGAAACCGCCGCCGAGGTCGGGGGCGATGACCCGGATCATGTGCTCGGGAAGCTCGGCCACCAGGGCGACAGCCGTGCGGATGATGTGCGGCGCCTGGGTGGTCAGGTAGATGGTCAGCTTGCCCGTGGCGGAGTTGTAGTCGCTGATGATCGCGTTGCACTCGATCGGGCAGGCGTGGGTGCGGGGGTAGTAGATGTCCTGCGAGACGATCTGCAGGTTCGGGTCGGCGAACACCCGCTCGGTGTTCTCCTTGTCTCCCACTTCCCAGGTGTAGCAGATGTTGTTGGTCTGGCCTGCCTTGTCGTCCCGGATGATCGGGGCGCCGGGGGCGAGGGCCTGCTGCGGGTTCACGATCGGGGGAAGCGGGTCGTACTCGACCGTGATCGCCTCGCATGCGTCCTTGGCGATGTAGGGGTCGTCGGCCACAACGCAGGCGATCTCCTGGCCCTGGAAGCGCACCTTGTCCGTCACCAGGACGGCCTGGGTGTCGTAGCTCAGAGTCGGCATCCACGCCAGGTTGTGCTGGGCAGCCATCTCACCGGTGACGACCAGGTGCACACCCGGCGTCATCCATGCCTTTGAGGTGTCCAGTGAGGTAATCCGTGCGTGCGCGATGGGCGCCCGCAGGGTCTCCATGTGGAGCATGCCGGGGAGCTTGAAGTCGTCGATGTAGTTGCCCTTGCCCCGGATGAAGCGCGCATCCTCGACCCGCTTGCGGCTGGCGCCGAGGCCACCGATCTGGATCTCGTCTAATGCCATAGCTTGTCTCCTTCTCCCTCAGTACTAGCGGATCGGCGCCGCGCCCCGGGCGGATACCCCGGACGTTGCCATCTTCTTCGCAGCCCACTTCACAGCCTTCACGATGTTCACGTAGCCGGTGCACCGGCAGTTGTTGCCGGACAGCGCCCAGCGGATCTCCTCTTCGGTCGGGTTCGGGTTCTCGTCCAGGAACGCCGTGGCGGTCATCATCATGCCGGGGGTGCAGAACCCGCACTGCAGCCCGTGCTCCTCGTGGAAGCCCTCCTGCACCGGGGACAGCTCGCTGGGCGAGCCGAGGCCCTCGACCGTGATGATCTCGTGGCCGTCGGCCTGCACGCCGAGGACGGTGCAGGACTTCACCGGGACGCCGTCAAACAGAACGGTGCAGCAACCACAGCTGGTGGTGTCGCAGCCGAAGTGCGTTCCGGTGAGCCCGCACACCTCCCGCAGGAAGTGGACGAGCAGCAGGCGGGGCTCGATCTCCGCCTCCCTGGGCTCTTCGTTGACAGTGACAACTACATTTCTGAACTCTGGCACGCTTACCTCCTCTTCACATTCCTAGATGGACCTACGCCGCCCGGATGCCTGCGGCCGCGCGCAGCGAACGGCGGACGAAGACCTCGACCATGGTTCGCTTGTACTCCTCGCTCCCGCGGTGGTCGCTGCGGGGCGACGCGGCGGCGGAGGCGGCCCGAGCGGCCGCTTCGATGGTTCCCTCGTTCAGCGTGCCGCCCATGACGGCGCGCTCGGCGTCGTAGCACTTCAGGTTGGACGGCGCCACACCCGTGAGGGCGATGCCGCAGTGGCTGACCGAGCCGCCGGCGATGTTCAGCGCGACGCCCACCGCGACGGTGGCGAAGTCGCCCACCTTGCGCTCGATCTTGTGGTACTCGCCGTAGTTGGTCGAGCCCGGGATCCGGGCCTCGACTGCGATCTCGTGGGACTGCAGGCTGTTGGAGAACGGCCCGGTGGTGAACTGCTCGATCGGGATGACGCGCTCGCCATCGACGCTCCGCGCCACGATCTCGCCGCCGAGGCACATCATCACGGACACCCAGTCACCCTGGGGGTCCGAGTGGCAGCAGTTGCCGACCAGGGTGCCGCGGTTGCGGACCACCGGGTCGGAGATCGTCGGGCACGCTGAGCTCATCAGCGGGTGACGGGAACGGACCAGGTCCGACCGGACGATGGCGCGGTTGCGGGCCAGAGCGCCGATGCGCAGGTAGCCGCCGGCCTCTTCGATGTAGTCCAGGCCTTCGATGTTGTTGATGTCGACGATGGTCCCCGGGCTGGCGAAGCGGAGCTTCATCAGCGGGATCAGGCTCATGCCACCGGACAGGACCTTGGCGTCGTCCCGGTAGTAGGCCATCATCTGGCAGGCCTCATCGATGGTTCTCGGTGCCTCGTAATGGAACCGTGAGGGATACAAACGGACCTCCTTTGCCGCTGTGAGGGTGCCGGAGCGATTCGGTGCCGCCACCCTTCCTGGATTGGTTGCCCTTCCTAGACCAGCCTGCTGACTACGAGAGGTACCGACCGCCTCGCCGGCGAGGTGCGGCCGGTTCGCCACCCTCTTCGGCGGGGGGTGCCGCAGCAGCTGCAGCCTTGGCGGCAGCCCGGCCAGCCGGGGTGTCGGTGTAGGTGATGCCACCGACGGTGTCGTCCGCCTGCAGGTTCCGGGGGCGGGCGCTCGAGGGGAGCCGCTTCTCGGGCACAGCAACCGGGATTTCCTCGGGAGCCGGGTCGGGACGGGGCACCTGGTGGGGCGGCCACGGGCCGGGAACGGGCTGGCCCGCGATCTTCAGCATGTCGACAACCTCAGGCCATGCCCAAATTGTGGGGCTGGTGGGGTCTTTGTTCACCTTCGGCGCACCTTCGATCAACTCGAAAATACGCGGGTTACCTCTACCTTCAGCCACTGAGACACCACCCCTTTCCGTTTGCTGCACCTGAACCTAGGAACCTTTGCCGCGACAGAACCGACGGATAGCTCATCAGGGTGGGCCGTGTGGACGGGCATCGGCTCCTGGGGTGTGCAACGAACGGAGCCCGAGGCGGACGGCCAGAGCCAGTGCAGGCGCGAGAGGAGGAGCCGACCCGCCTCCCGTATGGGGCACGCTACGTGGCGCGCTCCCAGCACAACCCAGGCGGCGATCAGGCATTGAAACGAGTGAGTGCTGCAGGTCGACCAGGCAACCCGACCATACGGACAACTGTTTCCCCCACCGGATCCGGTTGACCCCCAACCCGGTTGCTCACATAGATTCTACGTGTTTCTCGGCGAAACGGACAGCGAAACTGTACGCCCGCACGCTGCCCCTAGTCAACTCTGATTAGTCACCCGCTGAGGAACTAGACAAGTGCTCGAGCCGTACTGGATGCCAAGCGTTGACGAATGCGGACCCGCTGAACGAGCCGCCGCGCACGACCGGCCGCGAATGTCCCGCATGCGCTATCGGGACGAGCGCGAGCGGGTGGCTACCGTCCTTGTTCCCTGCGCCCGGCAGGGTCGGCACTCTGCTTGTGGACGTCGGCATCGTGGGAGAGCATCAGCTTTTTCGTGAGGTTGGACTCGTAGTCGCCGATCCATTCCTTCTCCCAGTGCTGAACAAACTGCTCCTCGTTGCAGATGGGCTCGTAGACGGCGTTGAGCTCGGTGGCGATGCCGTTGCGGATCGAGCGGGTACCGCCCTGTGCGGGCACCAGGAAATAGGCGATGAACAGCTTCCATTGGGACCCGGCACGCTCCACCCAGCACGGCGACGCCGGATGCTTGAAGGGCAGGCCCTCCTCGATGAAATTGTCGGTGTGCCCCACGTAGACGACCGCGTAGGTGTCTTTGTTGGCGTCCGGCTTGTACATGATGGCGTAGACACCGGGGGCGTCGATGGGGTTCCATCCCCCGAGCGTGTACGGGCCTTCGAAGGAGTAGCCAGCCAGACTGCCAAGTCGGATCATTTGCGCCCTCCGGCGGGATAGACAAGGGATCGACGGATTGCTACCTGTCCCCTGTAGGTCTTCCCCCATTCTGGACCAGTCATGCTCCTTATGCACCGCCGGGTGCACCGCCGGGTGCGCCGCCACCCTTTGGGGAACCCCCGTGGAGAACCCCAGCCGGCGGGCGCCCGGTCCGCTTTCCCGTACACATAACCGGGGACATGAGAGTCTGGATGGGGGGTCACTGCACCGGAGCAAGGGCCGCGCACGGCCGAATCACTGCCGGATAAGGAGTGGATCGATGAGCGAGGAGACCGACGCAGCGCCGGAGGTAGGCGGCGCTGGGGCTGCACAAGCTGCACCGGCGGAGGGCGCAGCGCAGGAGATGCCCAGCCTGGAGGAGGTGCTGGCCCGCAAGGGAGCCCTCGAGGCCAGGATGGAGGAACTGCGGGCGGCCACCGAGGCCGAGGTCCTCAAGGCCTGGACGTCGCCGTGGCGGGGCGCCGATGCGGTGCGGGCCAAGGTGGATGCCCGCCTGGCGTCCAACGGGGAGTTCCGCACCGCCCTGACCAAGGCGCGGGAACTGACGGTGTTGGAGGCACAGCTCGATCCCAACTACGTGGATGCCAACGCCGGCCGCCAGGCGGGCGGGCACCCAGCGATCGGCCGGTAGCGCGGCGACGTGCCTCTGACGGGGCGTTCCGTACCCGGCCGGGGCCCTTTGGGCCCAGTCGGGCCCCGTTGGGCCCTTACGGGAACCCGTCCTCCGGCTCGATGTCCTCCTCGCTCTCCGCCTCCACGCGGGTGACCTCCCAGCGGGGAAGGTCGGCCTTCTCCACCGCGATGGCGAAGTTCTCCTTTGCTTTGGCGATGGCCCGGTCACGGTCCTCGGCGTAGACCAGGAAGGTGGCGTGGTAGGCGTTCGTGCCCATGCCGCCGGCCGAGCCCTTCATCGTGGCAACGACGTCGGCCAGCTCCACAACCTGCTCCATGGAGATGACCTGGTCGCCCGAAGCCTCTACGCCCACACTCCAGGCGATTTCAAACCCGCTCACGGCCGCGCCTCCTTTCTTGCCGAGTGTCCTTGCCGAGGTTTTTAGCCGAGCTTCGGCAAGACCAGCGCCAGCTTCTCCAGGCTGGCAAGGTCGTGGCCGGACAGCAGTTCGTCGATGTAGGGCTTGGCGATCAGCATGGCCACCGAGCGGGCCTGAAACTCCTCCTCGTCGCCCTTCAGCGGGTTCATCCAGATCAGCTTGTGGCACAGGCGGCTGAGCAGTTCCATGGACTCGGCCAGCACCTCGGGGTCACCCCGGTCCAGGCCGTCGGAGCAGATCACCACGATGGCGCCCCGGCACATCCCCCGCTTGCCCCAGTTCTTGACGAAGGCCTGGATGGCATCGCCGATGCGGGTGCCGCCCTCCCAGTCGAAGACCGCCTTGGAGGCGGAGTCGAAGGCGACGTCGGGATCCCGCTTCTGCATCTCGGTGGTGATCCGGGTGAGGCGGGTGCCGAAGCAGAACACCTCGACCAGCTTGGCTGACTGCGTGGTGCCCACCGAGGCCCGGGCGGCGGCGTAGCCGAAGTGCATGAGCGCCCGGGAGTAGTCGGCCATCGAGCCCGAGATGTCCAGGATCAGGATGACCTTCCGGCGCCGCACCCGGCGCTCGCGCTGGTGCAGGTCCACGAACTCGCCGTTGCGCCGCATGGCCGACCGGATGGTGCGCCGGAGGTCGGGCCGGGGTCCCCGGTCGTCGGCGACCGTGCGGCGGGTGCGGCGTTTGGGCGGCAGGAACTTGAACTTCTGCATCAGCTTGCGGAGGGCGGCCTTCTCCTCGTCCGTCATCTCGGTGAACCGCTTGTGGCGGAGGACCTCCATGTTCGAGCCCATGAGGCCGGTGGGGGCGTCGAACTGCTTCTCCTGGCCCTGCTCGGGGGCATTCAGCACCTCGAACTCGGTCTCGGCCTCCGGATCCAGGTGGACCTTCAGCTTGATGAGCTGCTGCAGCGGCCCGTTGTTCGCCAGGAAATAGGAGCGGAAGACCCTGTCGTAGATGACCAGGTCCGGTTGCTTGGTGATCATGGTGGCCCGGCCGGCGTGGTAGAGGTCCATGAGCTCGGTCGGGTCCAGCATGCACATCGAGTCGCAGTAGCCCAGGACCGAGCCGGTCCCAATAACCAGACCCTCGTCGCGCAGGGCCCGGCCGAAGCCGACCAGCACCGACATGAGGCCCGCGTCCTTGGCCATTACCCGATCACCTGCGGGAGGTTGTTGCGGACCAGCTCGATGTCATCGCGCACCTTGAGGACGGACCCGAGCGTGGCCGTCGTCACATTAGGGTCCAGGCGATCAGCTCCCAGGACGTCCAGCGCTCGCGCCCAGTCCAGGGTCTCGGCCACACCCGGGCGCTTCTGCAGGTCCATCTTGCGGAGGTTCTGCACCGCCTTGGAGACCTGGCGGGCGAGCTCTTCGGGGATCTCGGGGGCCCGGGCCCGCACGATCTCGACCTCCCGGTCCAGCTTCGGGTAGTCGATCCAGTGAAACAGGCAGCGGCGCTTCAGGGCGTCGTGCAGCTCCCGGGTGCGGTTGGAGGTCAGGATGACGACGGGGGGCTTCTTGCACTTGATGGTGCCCAGCTCGGGGATGGTGACCTGGAAGTCGGAGAGCACCTCGAGGAGGAAG